>NZ_PIZD01000058.1:128432-135670 GCF_010365615.1 Actinomyces sp. 565 | reverse complement strand
GAGGCCGAGACCAGGCATTCGGGGCGGCCCACCACCGGTGGGCCGCCCCGAACACTATGTCGCACCCGGACCGGGGCCGCTAGCGTCGCTCACGCGAGGTTGGTGCGCAGGAATTCGGTGATCTTCTCCCACGGGATGGCGCCGCTGGCGCCACCGTCATACAGGTCGGTGTGGGAGGCGCCGGGGATGGAGACGAATTCCTTGTTGTCCCCCTGCAGCCGGGCGAAGGCGTCCTTGCCCATGTAGTAGGAGTGCGCCTTCTCCCCGTGGACGATCATGACGGCGTTCTCGATCTCCTCGATGTAGCCCAGCAGGGTCGCGTTCATCAGCGAGGAGCCGCCGATGACAGTCCACCCGTCGTTGGAGTTCAGGGAGCGGGGGTGGTACCCGCGGGGCGTCTTGTAGTAGGCGTAGTAGTCCTTGACGAAGTCGGGGGCGTCGTCGGGCAGGGGGTCCACTACCCCGCCGGCCAGGGCGTAGGAGCCGGAGCGGTAGTCGGCGGTGCGCTGGGCGGCCACGGATGCGCGCGTCTGGTTGCGGGCCTCGGCGGAGTCGGCGGAGTCGAAGTAGCCGTTGGCGGCCACCCGGCTCATGTCGTACATGGTGGAGACCACCGTCGCCTTGATGCGCGGGTCTGCGGCAGCGGCAGCAAGGGCCATGCCGCCCCAGCCGCAGACGCCGATGATGCCGACGTGCTCGGGATCGACGTCATCGCGCACGGACAGGAAGTCGACGGCGGCCTGGAAGTCCTCGATGTTGAGGTCCGGGGAGTTCATGTAGCGCGGCGTGCCGCCGGACTCGCCGGTGAAGCTGGGGTCGAAGGCGATGGTCAGGAAGCCGCGCTCGGCCATGGTCTGGGCGTACAGGCCGGACGACTGCTCCTTGACGGCGCCGAAGGGGCCGGACACCGCCAGTGCGGGCAACTTGCCCGTGGCAGCCTTGGGCCGGTACAGGTCGGCGGCGAGGGTGATGCCGAAGCGGTTGTGGAAGGCGACCTTCTCATGGTCCACGGCGTCGGACTGGGGGAAGACCTTGTCCCATTCCTGGGTCAGTTCGAGGTTCTCGATGCTCATGGCGCGCTGCTCCGTATCTCCGTGTCTGCGGGTATCTGTGGCTGTCTGCAGCGCCCGGCGTGGTGCCGCGGCGCCTCTGACGTCTAAATTAACCGTCCGCATGACATGACGCTAATGACTGTTTGGCATAAACGACATGCCGTGTTGGCATATCGTAGCGGGCATGGAGATACGCACGCTGCGCTACTTCGCCGCCGTGGCCCGCGAGGAGAACATGACGCGCGCCGCCGCTCAACTGCACGTCTCGCAGCCGACGCTTTCGAAGCAAATGAAGGCACTGGAGCACGAGCTGGGGCACAAGCTGTTTGTCAGGCGCTCCTTCAGCATTGAGCTCACCGAGGAGGGCCGTCTGCTGCGGGAGCGGGCCGACGACCTCCTCCGCCTGGCGGACCGCATCGAAACCGACTTCCTCGCCCTGGGCGACGTCACCGGCGGCGACCTCTACCTGGGCCTGGCCGAGTCCTTCCAGGTGGGTCTGCTCGCCCGCCAGCTCAAAGGGCTCAAGCAGGAGTGCCCCGGGCTGCGCTACCACGTCACCAGCGGCGACACCGAGCAGGTCACCGAGAAGCTGGACCGGGGCCTGCTCGACTTCGCCGCGATCGTTGAGGAGCCCGACGGCGAGCGCTTCAGCCGCTACGAGACGCTGCCGCTGCCCGTGGCGGACAGGTGGGGCGTGGTGCTGCGGCGCGAGGACGCCCTGGCCCGCAAAGAAGCCGTCACCGTGGACGATCTGGCGGGAGTGCCGCTGTTCTGCTCGGAGCAGTCCTGGGCACGGGACATCCCGGCCTGGGCCGGCGGCCGCATGGGCGAGCTGCAACTGGAGGGGACCTTCCGCCTGCCCTACAACGGCGCGGTGTTCGCCCGCGAGGGCCTGGGTTACCTGCTCACCTTCGACCGCCTGGTGGACACGAGCGAGTCCAGCGGCCTGATCTTCCGCCCGCTCGAGCCCGCCCTGGAGTCCCGCATGTACTTGATCTGGCGCCGCCGACAGGCCCTGTCCCCCATCGCGGAGCGCTTCCTGGACCGCCTGCGCGCCTCACTCGTCGACGACGCAGAGAGCAAAGGGGCGGGAAGTGATGAAAGCAGCTGACACGGCGCCGCTGCCGTTGGCGTCGATCCCCTCTAGCCGAAACCGGCGCGGTCAACCCACCCGAACCAGTGAAACACGAACAACGCGTTTTCAACCGGTCTCGGCACGTCACTAGTGCCGGTCTCGATGCGTCACTAGTGCCGGTCTCGATGCGTTACTAGTGCCGGTCTCGGTGCGTTACTAGTGCCGGTCTCGGCTGGGAAGGATCTCGCCACTGCCGCGAGTGATGAACTGCGTGGGGATCACGATGTGCTCGGGCCGGGGGGCCTCGCCCTCCAGACGGCGGAACAGGCGCTGCGCGGCCACCCTTCCCATGCGCCGGGGGTCCTGCCGCACCACGGTGAGCGCGGGCTGAAGCATGTCCGCAAGCGGCAGGTCGTCGAAGCCGATATGCGCAATCCGGTCGCGCAGTTCGAGCTTGTGCAACGCGTGCAGCGCCCCCTCGGTGAGGAGGTTCTGCCCGCTGAAGATCGCCGTCGGCGGGTGCGGCCTGCTGAAGAGCTCGGTGACGGCACGCTCGGCCGCCTCCGCCCCCACCAGCCCGGACACCACGATGGCGCCGTCGGCGCCGGCACCGCGAGAGCTGAATGCGACGGCGAACCCCTCTTGCCGCTCCACCGCGGTGGCCACATTCAGGCGCTCGGTGAGCAGGGCGATACGGCGGTGACCACGCTCGAGCAGGTGCGCGGTCGCCCGCTCTGCCGCAGCCCGGGTATCACTGGTTACACGGTCGGCCTCGATGCCGTGCGGCGCCCGGTCCACGAAGACGATCGGCACCCCCAGGTGCAGCACCCGCTCCAGGGCAGCCCCGTCCGCCGTGGTGGTGTTGACGATGATGCCGTCCACGTGGCGCCTGATGGAGTCCTCCACCGCCGCCACCTCGCGCTCCGGCTCCTCGTCCAGGCTGGAGGCCAGCACCGCCACATCGTGCTCGCGGGAGACGTCCTCCACACCCCGGTGGAGCTCTCCGGCGAAGGGATTGTCAACGCTGCCCACCAACAGGGCGATGGTGCGTGTGGCGCCGCCGGGGCGGCGCAGGCTGCCGGCGCGCAGGTCCACGTGGTAGTCCAACTCACGGACGGCACCCCAGACGCGCTCGGCGGTGGCGTCGGAGACATTGGGCTCACCGTTGACCACGCGCGAAACCGTCTTGACGCCGACTCCCGCCAGGCGGGCGACCTGCTTCATGGTGGCCCGCCGCCGCGGCCCCGGCGCAGAGTCGGCAGACAAGTATGACGTCACTGTCTCCTCCCCGATTCTTAAAACGCACTTGACCCGAGTGGAAACCAACCGTACCATCGTCACTGCGATTGACATCGTTGTCAGTACTGGAACGCCGCCACTTGGGGGCATTCCAGTAACCCCTTCCCACCGGCCGCTCCGGCGACCCTCCCAGCCGCGCCCGGCACCGCCGCCCGCGGATTACCTCAAGCAATGGAGCAGATATGGCACCACCACAACCACCCCGGCTGAGACTCACAGACGTCTCCAAGTCCTTTCCCGGAGTGCAGGCCCTCAGCGGCGTGTCCTTCGACCTGATGCCAGGAGAAGTGCACGCTCTCGTCGGGGAGAACGGCGCCGGCAAGTCCACCCTGGTGAAGATCCTCACCGGCATCCACCCGGACTTCGAGGGCAGCTACGAGTACGACGGCGCCCCGGCGGCCTTCCGCTCCATTCGCGACGCCCAGCGGGCCGGCATCGCCATCGTCCATCAGGAACTCAACATGATGGCCGACCTGACCGTGGCGCAGAACATCTTCATCGGGCGAGAGTCCTCCTCCCTTCTCATCTCGGACCGCACGCTGAATCGCCGCGCCCAGGAGTTACTGACCGAGCACGAGGTCGACGTCGCTCCGCAGGCACTGTTACGGGACCTGTCGGTCTCCAAGGCGCAATTGGTGGAGATCGTGCGCGCCATGTCCTTCGAGGCCACCATGGTGCTGATCCTGGACGAGCCGACGGCGGCCCTGTCGGAGGCTGAGAGCGCCGAGTTGCTTCAACGGGTGCGACGCCTGCGGGACCGCGGCGTGGCGGTCGTATACATCTCCCACCGCATGCACGAGGTCATGGCGATAGCCGACCGCATCACGGTCCTGCGCGACGGCGCGCACGTCGGCACGCTCAAGACGTCCGACACCGACCTGGACGAGATCATCGAGATGATGGTCGGGCGCCAAGTCGTCAACACCCCCAAAGCCGCCTCCGAGGTGGCACCCGACGCCCCCGTCGTCATGCGGGCCGAGCACCTGGCCTCCGCCGACGTCAAGGACGTCTCCTTCACGCTGCACCGGGGAGAGATCCTCGGCTTCGCCGGCCTGGTAGGCGCAGGCCGCACGGAGACCATGCGGATTGTCGCGGGCGCAGACCGCCCCACAGCCGGGCGGCTGGAGGTCAACGGCGCCGAAGTCTCCTTCCACCGCCCCAAGGACGCCATTCGTGCGGGAATCGCCTACCTGTCCGAGGACCGCAAGCGCTTCGGCCTGGTAACCGGCCTGTCGGTCTCCGACAACACGGTCCTGGCCTCTTACGACGCCTTCACCACCGCCACGGTGGTGCATGAACGGGCAGTGCAACGCGCAACCCGCAAGTACGTGGACATGCTGCGCATCAAGACTCCGTCCACGCGCCAGCGGGTGCGCAACCTCTCCGGCGGCAACCAGCAGAAGGTGGTGCTGGCCAAGTGGCTGCTGCGCGACGTCGACATCCTCATATTCGACGAGCCCACGCGCGGCATCGACATCGGTGCACGCGCAGAGATCTACCAGCTCATGCGCGACCTGATCGCGCAGGGGAAGTCAATCATCCTCGTCTCCTCCGACCTCGACGAGGTCCTGCACCTGTCCGACCGCGTGGTTGTCATGCGGGAAGGGCGCAAGACCGGGGAGCTCGACGCCTCCGAGGCGACTCAGATCAAGATCATGGAACTGGCCACCAAGCAGGAAGAAGGTCGCGCAGCATGAGCGCAAATATCATCAAGAACAACCCACTGCGCGCGCTGCCCATGCAGCAGCTGATGGCGCTGGCCGCACTGGTCATCCTGTACGCGTTCTTCGCCGTATTCGGTAACCACTTCCTGTCCCCCAGCACCTTCGTCTCGATCCTCGACTCCTCCTACTACATCGGGTTTCTGGCCATCGGCATGACCTTCGTCATCATCACGGCGGGCATCGACCTGTCCTCCGGGACGGTGATGGTCGGCTCCGCGCTGGTCGGCGGCGTGGCCTACAACGTCTGGCACCTGCCGATCGCCGTAGCACTGCTGGTCGTACTGGCGACTGGGGTCGCCTTCGGCATCGGTAACGGCGTCCTGGTCGGCTTCCTGCATATCCCACCCTTCATCGCCACCCTGGGCATGCAGTTCGCCTCCCTGGGCCTGTGCGCGGTGATCGCCCAGGTGCAGACGCAGACCTACCCGAGCCTGACCTCCGACGACGGCTGGTTCAAGACGGTCCTTTACAAGGCGGGAAACCTGCCCGTGGGCATCTTCTGGCTGGCGGCCTTCTTCGTGATCGCCTGGTTCATCCTGACTCGCACCAAGCTCGGCCGCTACACCTACGCCATCGGCTCCAACGAGGAGGCCGTCGAGCTGTCGGGCGTCGTCGTGTCCCGCTGGAAGTTCTGGGTCTACGTGCTCAACGGCTTCTTCTGCGGACTGGCCGGCGTCATCTACGCCGCCACCTTCTCCTCCATCACCCCGCAGACCGGAAACGGTCAGGAGATGTACGCCATCGCCGCCTGCGTGATTGGCGGCACCTCGCTGGCAGGCGGCGTCGGGTCCCTGTGGGGAACCATCATCGGCGTCTTCGTCATCTCCGTGCTCAAGACGGGCCTGCTGTCAATGGGCCTGCCGGTGCAGTGGCAGCAGGTCCTCATCGGCGTCGTCGTAGTGCTCGCAGTCCTGCTCGACGTCATCCGCTCACGTCGCTCCGGCCGCGCCTGATCCCGCCATCCGTTCTTCTCCCCCACCCCACGAAAGGAAAACAACCATGTCCACCATGCTCACCCGGAGGACCGCGCTGACGGCGGCACTCGTATCCGCCTGCTCGGTATCCCTGCTGGCCGCTTGCAGTGACGACGGCGGCTCCGCAGGTGCGGACGGGAAGATGAAGGTCATCATCATCTCCAAGAGCTACCAGAACCAGTTCTATCAGGCAGCCTTCAAGGGCGCGCAGGACGCCGCCGACGAGCTCGGCGTCGACCTGGAGACCAATGGGCCCGACGCGGAGAGCAACGTCTCCCAGCAGGTGGAGCAGCTGGCCTCCGCGGTCAACCAGCGGCCCGCCGCGATCGCCCTGGCCGCCTGCCAGCCCGACGCCGTGCAGGACGCCCTGGTGAACGCCAAGAACCAGAACATCCCGGTGATCGGCTTCGACTCGGGCGTGCCCGACGATGCCTCCGGCGCGGTGCTGGCCACCGCGACCACGGACAACGAGGTAGCGGGCGGCAACGTCGCCACCAACCTCGCCGCCAATGCCGATTTGCAGTCCGCCCTGGCCTCCGCGAGCGCGGACTCCCCCGCCGTCATCGGGGTGCTCGCGCAGGACTCGACCTCCGGCTCGATCGTCCAGCGCGTGGACGGCTTCACCGCCACCCTGGTGAGCGAGTTGGAGAAGCTCGACGGTCTGGCGGGGGCAGTGGACGTGTCCGGGCAGCAGCGTTGGACCACGCCGTCGTCCAACCCCGCCAAGGTGAAGATCGTCGTCACCGTGCCGCCGACCACCAGCCAGGCCGACATTCAGTCCGCGGCCACGTCGATCCTGTCCACGGACGGACTGGTCGCGCTGTTCGCCGCGAACCAGGACGCCGTCAACGGCGTCATCAGCGCCACCGCAGACGCCTCCCAGCTGGATCGCGACTCCGGCCGCTACAAGGATCTGCTGGTGGTGGGCTTCGACGCCGGCACCTCCCAGAAGGACGCCGTGCGCTCCGGAGCATTCCTCGGCTCGGTAACCCAGGACCCCTACCAGATGGGGTACCAGGCGGTCGCCCTCGCCGTGCAGGCGGCCAATGGTGAGAGCGTCGAGGACGTGGACACCGGTTCACACTGGTACGACTCCGCCAACATCGACGACGAG
>NZ_PIZD01000058.1:82456-128128 GCF_010365615.1 Actinomyces sp. 565 | reverse complement strand
CGTGGGGGCCGGCGGCGCGTTGCCGCCCGGCCCCCACGCCTGTTCCACTGCGGTCGCGGCCTGCAATGACTTGGCAACGGCGACCGGGCAACGCTCGCCTAATCCACGGCCAGCCACAGCTCTCCCGTGTCCTGCCGGCGAATCCGCCAGGTGGTGGAGGTGGTCGCCTCCACCAGGGCGGCGTCGTGGGAGACGAGCAGCAGCGCCCCAGGAAATGCCGCCAGCATCGCCTCCAGCGCCCGGATGGAGCCGACGTCCGGGTAGTTGGTGGGCTCGTCCATGACGATCAGCTCAGGCCGGTCGAGGACTCCGAGTGCGAGCATGAGTTTGCGCATCTCTCCGGGGCTGACTTCCTCCCCTTCCAGGACCCGCTCCGGTGAGGAGTTGAGCCGGGCGACGATCGACAGCACCCGGCCGCGACGTTCGGTACCCAGCCCGGCCAGACGCGCCAGCGTCGCCTGTCTTGTCGCCCGGTCCGGCTCCTGAGGCACATACAGGCGGGTGGTGTCCTGCGGCAGATGCCCCAGTAGGGCGCCGACGAGCGTGGTCTTACCGGTGCCGTTGTCACCCACGAGTGCCACATGGTCGCGGCTGTCCAGGTGCAGGGCCGGGGTGTGCAGCGTAACCGCCTCCCCCAGGGGCAGGGCCAGCGGCTCGGTGCGCAGCAGCACGGGCCTTCGGCTCGGGGCGGCGTCCACCCACGCATCGGCGTCGTAGCGCTTGTCGATCCTAATAGCCTCCACTTCGGCGTCGGCGCGGGCGAGCCGGGCCTCCATACGGGAGGCAAGCCGCCCCGTCTTGCCGTCCTGCCCGCTCACCACGGCTAACCGGCGGCGGAAGCGCGCGTCGTTATCGTGCTTGGCGATGTTGCGTCCGGAGCGGCGGGAGGCGGTGCGGGACGCCTCCTCGCGACGTCGCTGGGTCTCCCGGGCCAGACGCCGCTGCTCGCGCCTGGCCGCCTCACGCCGCTGGAGGGCGGTGTCGCGCTCCAGCTCGGCCTGGGTGGCGGCCTGGGTATAGCCGCCCGGGCGCATGACGGCGCTCCCGGGAGACATGAACAGGCACTGGGTGCACAGCGCATCCAGCAGGGCGCGGTCGTGGGAGATGAGGACGCCGACCCCGCTGAAGCGCGCCAGGGCGGAGCGTATGGCCGCGTGGGAAGAGGCGTCAGCGTGGTTGGTCGGCTCGTCCACCACCAGCACGTCTGGTTGTTCCCACAGGGCGCAGGCGATCTGGACCAGTTTGCGCTGTCCGCCCGAGAGGGTGTCGTAGCGCCAGGCCCAGTCATCGACGCCGAGGTCGCGCCGCAGCCGCATGGCGACCTTGTCGTAGGCGCAGGCGAAGTCCGTCAGCGCCAGTGGCGGCGCGGTGGCGTCCTGGGCGCAGTAGTGGGCCACGAGCCGCGGAGCCACCGTGCCGGCGTCGGGTTTCAGGTCTCCACAGGCGATGCTCGCGAGGGTGGTCTTGCCGCAGCCGTTGTCGCCGACGACGCCGGTCCAGCCGGTCGGTAAGGTAACCGTGATGCCGACCAGCGCCGGGGATGCGGCACCGGGGTAGGTGTAGTGGATATCGGACAGGGTGAACTGCATGCGGGCCTCCTGGGGTGGGGGCCGTGCGGCAGTGCAGGCTGTTCGCGATAAGGACTGTCCGATGAGGCCGTACTCGTGCGGAGGGCAGAGCGCCCGCTGAGGCGGGTTCAGTCTGCGCCGGATGGGGCGCGAGCTCAGGCCGGTGGCCCATCGGTATGGAGGTCAGCGATGCTGCACCCCGGGCACGGCCTCATGTGTTGAGTCTGGTTCCGTGCGCCCGTGGGGCATCGCTACTTCCTCATGCGCCCGACGCTACTGGGTTGGCGCGCGCTCGTCCAGCCCAGCTATGGCTTGTCCCGGCTTCGCCAGTCCTCCCCACCGCATGTGCGCAGTCAGCATGCAGGGTGCAGCTCCGCCCCGGCAGGACCAGTAGCATTGCCGGGGCGGAGCACCTCGATCATGATCCAGTCACTTGCTAGCAGTTGCGCTGGCGAGGGGCTTGTCGCCGGGGCGAGCGAGCGGGCCGACCAGCTCGTGAGGCTGGTAGAGCTCCTCCAGGTAGGCGACCTCCTCCGCGGTGAGCTTCAGGTCCAGGGCGCGCACGGCGTCGTCAACCCGGCTCGGCCGCGAGCAGCCGACGATCGGTGCGGCCACGCCCCGCGCCCAGTGCCAGGCCAGCGCCACATCCGCCATAGGCACACCGCGCTTCTTCGCCGTCTCGGCTACGCGCTCGATGATGGGCAGGTCGAGTTCGCGGTCGTGGTCGTACTTGGCGCGCATGGTGCCGTCGGTGGCCGAACGCACCGACTCGGAGTCCCAGGTGGGGCGGGTCAGGTGACCGGAGGCGAGCGGGCTGTACGGGGTGAGCGACATGCCGTACTGCTCGCACACGGGGATCAGCTCGCGCTCGTCCTCACGGTAGAGCAGGTTGTAGTGATTCTGCATAGAGGCGAAGCGGGTCCAGCCGCCCGCGTCGGCCGCCGCCTGCAGGTTGTGCAGCTGGTAGCCGTACATGGCCGAGGCGCCCAGGGCGCGGACCTTGCCCGCCTTCACCAGCGAGTCGAGGGCCTCCATGGTCTCCTCAACCGGGGTGCCGTAGTCGAAGCGGTGGATGATGTACAGGTCCAGGTAGTCGGTGCCCAGGCGCTGCAGGGTCCCCTCGATCTCCCGGTTGATCGCCTCCCGGGACAGGTGCCCCTCGTTGAAGTAGACCTTGGAGGCGAGTACCACGTCCTCACGCTTGACGCCTAGGTTCTTCAGGGAGGCGCCGATGAACTCCTCGCTGGTGCCGTGGGCGTAGACGTTGGCGGTGTCGATGAAGTTCACCCCGAGCTCCAGGGCGCGGGCGATGACGGCCTGGGTGGCGCTCTGGTCAATGACCCACTGGTGGAAGTCGGGGAAGATCCTCCCGAAGCTCATGCCTCCGATGCACAGCCGGGGAATGGTGATGTCCGTGGTTCCGAGCTTGGTGTACTCCATTGTCCGAGTCTCCTAGAGTTCGTGAGTCGGTATGCGCGTTCGGGCACGCAGGGCGGCGGCGCCGTCGCCCCGGCCTTAGCGTGCCCCTGGCCTCGCCCACACAGCCAGGTTCTGGCAGTGCCCCCCGAACACACGTCGAGCCGAGCAACCGGACTGCAGGGCGCCGCGTTGTCAGTTGCGCAGACAGGCCAGGGGGATGACGAAGACGCCGTCATCTCGGCGGTAAGCGGTGGCTCCGGCGGTGATCACCGCAAGGAAGGACGGCTCGCCCATTCGGTCCAAGTCCACACGGTCCCGCAGGCGGCGCAGGTGGGCAGCAGCATCGTCAAGTTGCGCGGAACCGAGCTTGACCTCGACCGGCGCCCACCGTCCGTCGGCGAGGACGATGACAGCGTCCGCCTCTAGGCCGGTCTTGTCGCGATAGTGGAAGAGCGTCCCGTCGTTGGCTTCGGCGTAGACCCTCAGGTCGCGCACGCACAGCGATTCGAACTGCAGTCCGAAGGTCTCGAAGTCACCTAACAGGTCAGCCGGAGTCCAGCGCATGACGGCAGCACCGATCGACGGATCCACGAAATGACGGGTCGGGCTGGTTCTGATCGCGGTCTTCGAGCGCAGCGCGGGGTTCCATGCAGGCAGGTCCTCGATCACGTAGGCGCGCGACAATGCGTCGAGATAGTCGCTTACCGTGTTGGGTGCCATGGAGGCTTCATCAACCGCTAGGTCGGCCGCGATCGTGGCCTGTGAGGCCTGAGTGGAGACGTGGCGCGCATAGGCGCGCATGAGTGCGCGCATGCGGGTGGCGTTTCGGGCGACACCATCCGTGCGCGCTACGTCGGAGTCGACCAGGCCCTCAACGTAGTTCCTTGCCAGGCGCCCGGCCGGCACCGCTGCGCCTGCGGTGACGGCGGCAGGCCAGCCGCCGCGGCAGAGCACCCGTGCCATGTCTTCCACGTCAAGCGTGGCGACGCCGGCGATCTCCGTTTCTCCGTCGAAAAGCGCCTTTAGAGACACCTGCCCAGTGGACTCCTCCGACTCGAAGAGCGTCATGGTCCGCATGACTAGGGAGGCAATCCTCCCGACGCCGGAATGCATCCCCTGTACAGTCGGCGTTGATGAGCCGGTGAGTATGAACTGCCCCGGCTCGCCGCGGCGGTCGACGGCGAAGCGGATCGCGTCCCACAGCTGCGGAGCCATCTGCCACTCGTCTATGAGTCGCGGGGTCTCACCTTCCAGCAGCGCGGAGGGCTTTGCATCAGCGAGCGCGAGGTAGGACCGACTGCGGTCTGGATCCTGGAGGTAGATGACGCTGCCGGCCTGCTGTAAGGAGGTAGCGGTTTTGCCGCACCACTTCGGTCCCCTGACCTGCACCGCACCGCTGATCGCCAGCGCCTCGCCAAGCAGGTCGTCTGCGAGTCGTGGCAGGTAGCGCATGGCTCGTTCCTCCAGCTTCCGAATCCCGCATCCTTCCGACGCCAGCCTACCCGACTGCGTCAGTTGGACCAGATCCGTTGCGTCAGTTGGACCAGATCCGTTGCGTAAGTTGGCGCCAGTCCGGCTCTTCCGGTACAAGAGTGCGCCGGACGGGTAAGGTCGAGGGTGTTCAGGTGCGCGCGCATCGCGGCAGCCGGTTGCGACGGCCCGATCCCGGCGCAGACCGTGGCGGAATGTCCGAGAACGGCACGAACGGCGCCGGACGCGTAGGCAACCGCGAGCAGAACGTTGCAATCATGCGGGTGCCGCATCAGGCTGCATGGGCATCGACGGCGTTTCTGCCGAATCTGGACATTTCTGCCTCCGCACTGGGGCATGCCCTCCACCAGGCCCTGGCGAACGAGCCTGCCACCGCACCCCAAATACACAGCTTCGCGCCTTATCGCTTCTGCCAGCGCCGCAGGTGGGGCAGTACCGCACTCATGTAGGAGATGGCCTCGTCCTCGGTAATGTGCACACCCTCGGACATGTACGGAGCGCTGTTCTCGATCGCCTCTTCCAGCGTCTCCGGACCGATGAAAGCGCCGTCCTGGTAGCACCAGGCGCAGTAGTCCTCGGACTTGGTGCCGTCCATCTTCTTGCCGTGCTGCTCCTCCTTCGGGATGGGCATGCCACAGCTCTGGCAGTGGGGTCCGGGTGGCGCCTCGAGCAGGCGCGAGACCGCCTGCCGGGTGTCCATGACCCGCTGCGCCAGTTCGTCCTGCGTCAATCCCCGCTCCACTCGGACCTCGGCGATGACTTCTCCGATTGCCATATCGGCCTCCTCTTCCGCGGCTTCCCAGCGCTGCCGCCACATAAGAACAGCACACGCCCCGTCGAGCAACGGGTTGTTGCACCGCCACCCCGATCGCCGATCATGGGCACAAGGCCCTCAGGGGAAAGGTGAGGACGCCGTCGGAAAGCTTCATAGTGGGACCGTCCGCAGTCACGACGGCGGTGAAGACCGGTGCGGGCGTACGTCGCGTGTCAATATCCGCCACGAACGCGGCCAGGGAGTCCTGGGCCTTCGCTATCTGCCGCTGCCCCAATTTGACCTCAAAAGCAGCCCAGTGACCGTCATCGAACTCGACGACGGCGTCGGCCTCCTTTCCCGACTTGTCCCGGTAGTGGTAGACACGCCCGCCCCGCAACTCGGCGAAAGTACGCAGATGCTGCACAACCTGGGACTCGAACCACAACCCGGCGGTATCCAGGTCTTGCATCAGGCGCTCTGCCGAGGTCCCGGTGATGGCTGCAGCCAGTGCGGGATCCACGAAATGGAGTTTTGATGAGGTGCGCACCGCGTAGCGCGAGCGCAGGTGCGGAGCCCACGCGGGCTGCTCTTCGACAATGAAGAGCCGCCTAAGGGCGTTGACGTAGTTCGCGGCGATATCTGCACTGAGCACCTGAGTTGTACAGGCAGCGGCGCCTCGCCGTCGAACAGTGCCGCCAACGAGACCTTCCCTGTACCCAGGCCCCGCTCGAACAGGGTCATCGGCCGCAGGCGCACCCTGGAGATCCGGTGGATACCAGAATGCCGCGTAGCATCCTCGGCGGGAACCGAGGAACCGGTGAGTATGAACTGTCCGGGGCATTGCCTGGAGTCGACCTCCCGTCGTACCGCATTCCACAGGTCCGGCGCCAGCTGCCATTCGTCGATCAGCCTAGGAGTATCACCCTCCAGCAGCAACGCAGGATCGAGGTCGAGCGCAGCTCGAATCTGGGGCAGACCCGAGTCCAGGGCGACCTCGGATGCCGCATGCTGCCGTCCGGTCATGGTCTTGCCGCAGCGCGCACGCCTTCGATGAGAAGCCCGCCCGAATAGCCCAGGATCTCGCTTATCAGTGCGTCAACGACGCGAGGACAGTAGCTCGTATCGGTCATCGACTGCCTTTCTCAATCCACCGCAAGACCAACCCCAACCCGAGAGTTGGCATCATTCCAACCCGGCAGTTGGCACCCTTCCAACCAGGCAGTTGGCGTCATCTCAAGCCTCAACCAGCCGCACGAGGCTGCTAACAAT
Organism: Actinomyces sp. 565; assembly: GCF_010365615.1. NCBI lineage: Bacteria > Bacillati > Actinomycetota > Actinomycetes > Actinomycetales > Actinomycetaceae > Actinomyces > Actinomyces sp. 565. The sequence continues at coordinate 121,627 of NZ_PIZD01000058.1, read as the reverse complement.
GCGCGCCATCGCTCAGGGCACGAGCCCCATCCATCACCAGGCCGACGCCGATCTCCACCATCCGCTGTGGCGCGACCGCCTTTCCCCCTTCAAGCCACGCCTGGTAGATGCGCAGCGGAGCCGAAGTGACATGAGCCAGGTACAACTCCCGCTCGCCCGCATCCCAGCCGTGCGGGATGTTGCCGCTGCCATCCGCCTCACGGACCTCGGCCATCATCCGCTCACGGATGGCGTCGTGCCGCCCAGCAACGGTGACCGCCTCATAAAACTCGTCTGCGCGACGCTGAACTCGAAAAAGGCACGGGTGATCACCTCGGCATTCTCTGGAAATGACAGCCCCGCGATGCGCTCGATGTCGGGCTGGGAGTACTGCGCCTGCACCTCGGCCAGCAGGTACTCGATGGCTGGGTAGTGGCAGTAGAAGGCCTTCTTGTTGATGCGCGCCCGCTCGCACAGCTCTTTAACAGTGACTGCCGCGAAGCCCTTCTCCAGGATCAGCTGCCTGAAGGAACTCTTCCGGTCTGCGGGTGTAGTGGGTGATGGCTGTTGCCGGCCTAGTGGGTTGGGTGCTGGCGGGTGGTGTGCGCCTCGAGCGACCGCCGTGGGGCGGAATGTCCAAATTCGGCACGAAGGCCACCGACGACCGCTGGGACCGATTTGAAAACCGCATGATTCCAACGTTCTACCCATGTCCTAGGGCGATGTCGGAGTCGTTTATGCCGTTTCTGGACACTTCGGGCCGCTACACACGGGAACGAGCACCAACAGCGAGCCACCGCGGGCGGACAAGGCCACCCGCGCACCCGAGATCACCCCGGAGTCCAACACCACGCCCCCGAAGCTGGAAGAGCCCCGCCCGCAACTCTCCAAGGCATTGCCGTACTCGACGGCGAGCGGCACAGCTGGTTAGCCGTCCACCCGGGGCTTGCGGCCCTGCCCTGCATCCGGCGCGCTGCCTGGCGGCGGCGAGGCAGGCCGGGCCCGGCGCCCGCACCTTTCCCAGGCCCCTACTGGTCTCAGGGCCCTGCTTGGACCGCATCTCCGCGGTTGGACCGTCTGGGAGTGCGCCTGGGGCGGCCCAAGTGCAGCCGGACGGTCCAAGCGCAGCCCGGCAGTCCAAGCAGACACGAGCCAGTCGACCGAACCGCCACCCGTCAGCATCCCTGCTTGCCGAGGCCGAGGCGACGGACTCAGCTCATATGCGCCTCGCCCCAAGTACACAGCTGGTCGAGCACCTCCATGAGCGACTCCCCCAGCTCGGTTAGCGAGTACTCCACCTTCGGAGGAATCTGCGGATACTCCTGGCGCGCCACCAGGCCGTCCGCTTCTAGTTCCTTCAGATTCGCGGACAGGGTCTTGTCCGTGATCCGGCCCAGATAACGCCGCATTTCGTTGAAGCGAACCGGCTGAAACTCCATCAGGCAGTACAAGACGGCCATCTTGTGCTTACCTCTGATGAGCGACATCGTGTAGCTGTAGCCGGTGCCCTCGAACTTCGCGTCCGCAATGCTTGTGCCGCGATCCGACATCTTTGCACTTTCTTCTGAGATGGTACCTGTCTTCTAAAATAGTACTAGCCTGGTCTCCGGCGGCGCAATAGAGTGCCGCACGTGGGGCGGGCACCCACAGCGCTCCGCCCTCAGACCAGAGAGGACACCGGCATGGCTAACGCATCCATCCGCGACTACCAGGACATCATCGACTGCGTGAAGATCTACACCGAGGGCGGCAACGTGAGCGGTGATGCACAGCGCCCCGCCTTCATGGAGGGCGCGACCATCAATGGGGGTCCCATCCAGACCCTGTTCGACACCGTCGACCAGCTCGGCCCCGGCGAGTCGACCGCGCAGATTGACGTGCTCGACGTCGTGAATGACATCGCCGCCGTACGCGTAACGATGGAGAACTTCCACGGCGCCGGCTACGTGGACTTCCACGTACTGAGGAAGACCGAGCAGGGATGGAAGATCGCCGCGAAGGTATTCACCGACAAGTAACCGCCGACGGACGGAGAAGACGGAATATGACGGGAAAGGAGATCGCCATGAAGGTGTTTGTCGCAGGAGCGTCCGGGCGCGTGGGTCAGGAGCTGGTGTCGCGCCTGGCGGCGCGCGGATATGAGGTGATCGCCGCGTCCCGCAATGCCGAGTCCCGGCAGTGGCCGACGGGCGTCGTCGCCCAGGACTTCGATTTCCATGCCGACGTCGAGACGATGACAGCCCAGGTACGCGGAAGCGACGCCGTAGTCTTCACCGCCGGTTCGCGCGGCAAGGACCTGCTGCAGACCGACGCGTTCGGTGCCGTGAAACTCATGCGGGCCGCTGCCGCGGCCGGCATCAGCCGCTTCATAATGCTCAGCTCGATCTTCTCCTTGCAGCCCGAGAAGTGGGAACAGGAGCCGTCGCTGAAGAACATCACCGACTACAACATCGCCAAGTTCTTCGCCGACGAGTGGCTGACCAGGCTCTCGGGCCTGGAGTGGACTCTGGTACAGCCGAGCGTATTGGAGGAGGAGGCGGGCACCGGGCTCATCGAGCTATACCCGCAGCACGACGGGAGCATTCCCATCCCCGACGTCGCCGAGGTCCTGGCCCGCGTTCTCGACACGCCCAGCACCGTCGGCAAGGTGCTCACGATCAAGCGGGGCGATGAACCCATCGCCGACGCCCTGGCTCGCGCCTGATCTGCGCGCGGAGGCGCCCCAACTAAGAGCGAGCCGACCGGGCTCCACCGGCGGCCGACTCAGGGGGTGACCACCACCTTGCCCGAGGCTCCGTCGGCGTCGACGCGCGCCAGCACCACGGACACCTGCGCCAGCGGCAGGACCTGCCCCCACCTGCACGGGTACGCCCGGCTACGCCAGGATCGTCGAGGCCCGCTCCAGCTGTGCACCGTCGGAGTGGGCGAAGACGAAGCGGTAGCGCTGCCCGCGCTTGGCGGCCGCGCGGTCCGCGCGGATGCCGGCCAGCGTGAATAGCGCCCGCTTGAGGGGGCCGTATCCCGCCCGCCGAGCGAACTCGCCGTTGGGGCCACCGCGCAGCGAGACCATGGTGCCGCCGGAGCGCATGATGCCCAGCTGGCGATCCACCTCGCGGCCGCCGAGAGAGTCAATGACGAAGTCGACGTCGCGAAGCACGTCGGCGTAGTCCTGGGTGCGGTAGTCGATGAAGCGCGTGGCCCCCAGCTCCCGCACCCGCTGCTCGTGGCGGGCGTTACCGGAGGTGATCACCTGCAGGCCGCGGGCGGCGGCCAGCGGGATGGCAGTGGCGCCCAGGGACCCGGTCCCGCCGGAGATGAACACGGAGTCGCCCTCGCCGACCCCCTCAAGCAGGTCCAGGGCTTGCATTGCCGTCAGCGCCGTGAGCGAGACGGCGGCCGCCTCCTCGAAGGAGTAGGCGTCCGGGATTGGGGCGAGCGCGTCCTGGTCGACGACGGCGTACTCAGCGAATGCGCCGATCCGGTCCAGCGGCATCCGGCACATGACCCGCTGCCCCACGCGCGCCCGCGTCACCTCGGCGCCGACGGCCTCCACCTCGCCGGCCAGTTCGTTGCCCATCACCAGCGGGGTGCGGTAGCCGACCAAGAGGCTGACCTCCTTGCGGGCGATCATGGTGTCCAGGGGGTTCACTCCTGCGGCGCGCACGCGCACAAGCACGTCGCGCGGTCCGACCTCGGGGTCGCGGACATCGGTGACCTGCACGGCGTAGGGAGCCTTGCCGTAGCGGATCAGAACGGCTGCCTTCATCTGGTTCCTCCATGGTTGAGTTCGGCGCGTTCGGCAGGCGTGAGCCGGGCGCGCATGGCGGTGGTGCAGTCGGCGAGGGTGCGGGAGGCGAGCGCGCGCCGTAGCGCATCCTCCGCCTCGGCGAACATTGGAGTCAGCACCGGTTCGATGTGGCGGCCGACGACACAGGCGTCGTTGGGGTTGCGGTGCATGTCGATGGCATGCACCGGGTGCCCGCAGGCGGCGTCGTGAACCGCCAGGAGCGTGACGTCGCGCGGGTTCATGAGAATGTGGTAGCCGGCGGCCCCGGAGTGTGAGCCGACGATTCCTGCCTGCGCGAGACCGGCCATGACCTTGCGCACGTAGCTGGCGTTGGTGCCTGTGCTCGTGGCGATCCTGGCCGAGGTGATGGGCCCGTCCGGCGCCTCCGCCTGCGAGACCAGTACCAGGGCGTGCACCGCCACTGAGAACCGCGTATCCATCGTCACCTCCTGTATCACCAAGTAGTACAGGTTCAGCGTAACGCATGCCCTATTACGGTGGGATCGCGGTTTCGCAGCACGGGCATGCCGAACGCGTGCTTCCGCTTCCCGCTACCAGTTGCTGTGGCTATCGCCGCCGCAATTACGACGTTTTACTGCATGGTGCCGCCGTACCGACCGGCGGCGTTCTCGGTCCTATCGCGGGTCAGCGGGCGCGTCTTGGAGATCGCGCACCATCAGCCATTCGGTCTCGTCCGTGCCGTCGCCCACGATCCGGAAGCCCAGCCGCTCGTACAGGCGGATGCGCGGCACCTGCCCGGTGAAGTCCTCGGGCACGTAGACCGCCTCCAGCAGGAAGTCCTCCAGCAGGGGCGTCTCCTCGAGCCGCAGCGACCGAATCGCGATTGCATCGTCTTCGATGATCAAAACCCGGTCTCCGCGGCTGGCCGGACGCTCAGCCGATGTACGGGATGCGGAAGTAGTCGAGGTGTTGTTTGAAGCGGTCCTGCGCTGCACGGCAGGTCTCCAACAGGAATCCGGGCTGCGAATCCCATTCGCGCAGACCCCGGTAATAGAAGGCTTTCATGTCGTCGGTGATGATGAAGGGCACGACGCCACTCGCCAGACACTCACCCAGCATGATTAATCTCCCGACCCGGCCGTTGCCGTCCTGGAAAGGGTGGATGCGCTCGAAGCACACGTGCATGTCAATGATCTCTTCCAGGGTGTGGCGCTGAGCCGGACGATAGCGGGTCAGGAGCGCACCTATCGCCTCAGGCACCTCTTCGGGCGGCGTCGTCGGCATCCCGGAGACCTCGTTGGGCACGCGCTTGTAGTCGCCGACGGCGAACCATTCCTTGGCGGCGTCGCCGGTCGCCGCCTTGAGAATGCGATGCAGACGCTTGATCGCACCCTCGGTGAGCGGCTCACCCACATGGTCGATTACAGCGTCGATAGCGCGGAAGTGGTTGGAGGTCTCGACGACGTCGTCCACGCGTACCGGCCCCTCGGAGGCGTCTAGCGTACGGGTCTCGAAGATGAGGCGGGTCTGCTCCTCGGAGAGCCGACTGCCCTCAATCCGGTTCGAGGAGTAGGTGAGGTCGATCTGGAGGCGGTGGTAGATCCCGCCCTTAATCCTCTCCGCCTTCTCCGCTCGCAGCCGGGCCAGTAGCGGCGATCCGGGCACGTTGACGCGCTCCGCGGCATCATTCAGCAAGGGCGCCGTCGCCGCGCGTGATGGCCGCGTCACCGGCGCATCGTCATCAGTCGTCATCGGACACGATTGTAGGGTCCGGCGCCGTCTATTCGGCGGCCCAAGGTTCCATGCCAGATTCCCGACCGGCTGCGGCATGCTGCACTTGCTTGGGGTAGCCCGTCGCGCGCCCCTCGCTCTACCTGCCTATTCCCATTCGATGGTGCCGATGGGCTTGGGGGTCAGGTCGTAGGCCACGCGGCACACGCCGGGAACCTCCGCCAGGATGCGGGTGGTGATCCGCCGCAGCAGCGACCAGTCGAGCTCGGGCACCTCGGCGGTCATGGCGTCGACCGTGTTGACGCAGCGGATGATGACGGGCCAGTCGAAGGCGCGCTTGCCCTCGCGCACGCCGGTGGCGCGCATATCCGGCACCACGCAGAAGTACTGCCAGATGTCCTGGCCGGCGGCCTCGATCTCCTCGCGGACGACGGCGTCGGCCTCCCGCAGCGCCTCCAGGCGGTCGCGGGTGATCGCGCCCAGGCAGCGCACCCCCAGCCCCGGGCCGGGGAAGGGCTGGCGCTCCACCATGGACTCCGGCAGGCCGAGCCGGCGGCCGACCACGCGCACCTCATCCTTGTAGAGCAGCTTGACGGGCTCGACGAGCTCGAAGTCCATGTCCTCGGGCAGGCCGCCGACGTTGTGGTGGGCCTTCACGCCTTCGGCTGACTCGAGAATGTCGGGGTAGATGGTGCCCTGCCCCAGGAAGCCGACACCCTCAAGCCCCGCAGCCTGCTCGGCGAACACGTTGATGAACTCGGCGCCGATGAGCTTGCGCTTGGCCTCGGGGTCGGCCACGCCCGCCAGCAGGTTCAGGAACCGGTCCGTGGCGTCGACGTAGATGAGGTTGGCGCCCAGCCCGTCCCGGAAGACCTCGATCACCTGCTCGGACTCCCCCTTGCGCATCAGGCCGTGGTTGACGTGGACGCTGATCAGCTGCTTGCCGATCGCCTTGATGAGCAGGGCCGCGACGACGGAGGAGTCGACGCCGCCGGAAAGCGCCAGCAGCACCTTGCCGTCGCCGACCTGCGCGCGCACGGCCTCCACGGCCTCGGCGATGAAGGCGTCCGCCAGCTCTGGGGTGGTGATGCGCTCCATGTCGGGGCGCTGGTTGGAGGTGAAGTCCACTGCGGTCTCCTTCATCGTCGCGTGCGTGCTCCGCGGACGACTCTACTGCCATCCCCGAGACGGCGCGGAAGAAGCCGACCCTTCACGATGAGCGGGCACCCAAGATGTCAAAATCGATGACAAACGCGTCCAGGGGCGTTGGCGCCAGCAAACAAAACGTTGGAATCATGCGGGTGCCGGATCGGCTCTCGTCGGCATCGGGAGGGTTTGTCATCAATATTGACACTTCCACCTCGGACATACCGCCGCGCACTCAGCAGTCTGCGGCCGTCGCTACTCCCACTCGATGGTGGCCGGGGGCTTGCTGGTCACGTCCAGCACCACGCGGTTGACCTCCGGGACCGCGTTTGTGATGCGCGTGGAGATGCGAGCCAGCACGTCGTAGGGCAGCCGCGTCCAGTCCGCCGTCATGGCGTCCTCACTGCTCACCGGCCGCAGCACCACCGGGTGCCCGTAAGTGCGCCCGTCGCCCTGCACACCCACCGAGCGCACATCGGCCAGCAGCACCACCGGGCACTGCCAGATCTCCCCATCCAGCCCCGCCGCCGTCAGCTCCTCGCGGGCGATCGCGTCCGCCGCCCGCAGGATGCGCAGGTTCTCGCGCGTCACCTCGCCGATGACGCGAATACCCAGCCCCGGCCCGGGGAAGGGCTGGCGGGCCACGATCCCCTCGGGCACACCCAGCTCCCGGCCGATGGCGCGCACCTCGTCCTTGAACAGGGCGCGCAGCGGCTCGATCAGCTCGAAGTCCAGATCCTCGGGCAGGCCACCCACGTTGTGGTGGCTCTTGATATTGGCGGCGCCCTCGCCGCCGCCGGACTCGACCACGTCCGGGTACAGCGTGCCCTGCACCAGGAACTTGATCTCCCCGCCGACGGAGCCCACCTCCTCAATCACACGCCGCTGGGCGGCCTCGAAGGAGCGGATGAACTCCCTGCCGATGATCTTGCGCTTGGCCTCCGGCTCGCTCACGCCCGCGAGCGCGGTCAGGAAGCGCTCGGACTCGTCCACGGTGATCACGCGGATGCCCATGCCCTGGGCATAGTCGTGCTCCACCTGCTCGCGCTCGCCGGCGCGCAGCAGGCCGTGGTCCACGAAGATGCAGGTCAGCTGGTCCCCGATGGCCCGGTGCACCAGGGCCGCGGCCACGGAGGAGTCGACGCCGCCGGACAGGCCGCAGATTACGTGGGCGTCGCCCACCCGCTCCCGGATGGCCTCGACCTGCTCGTCGATGATGTTGCCCGGCGTCCAGGTGGCGGGAATGCCGGCGCCGTCGTGCAGGAAGTTCTCCAGTGCCCGCTGCCCGAACTGCGAGTGCATCACCTCCGGGTGCCACTGCAGCCCGTACAGGCGCCGGGCGGGGTCCTCGAAGGCGGCCACGGGCGTCTGCGCGGTGGAGGCGGTGACGGTGAAGCCGTCCGGGGCGGCCTGCACGGCGTCGCCGTGGCTCATCCACACCGCCTGCCGGGCGGGGGTGCCGGCGAACAGGCAGGAGTCGGGGTCGACGTCGGCCTCGGTGTGCCCGTACTCGCGGGTGCCGGTGCGCCCGACGGTGCCGCCGAGGGCCTGGGCCATGGTCTGGAAGCCGTAGCAGATACCCAGCACCGGCACCCCCGCGTCGAACAGGGCCGGGTCCACGCCCGGGGCGCCGTCGGCGTACACGGAGGCGGGCCCGCCGGACAGGATGATGGCGGCCGGATGCTTGGCGAGCATGCCCGCCGCCGACATGCTGTGCGGCACAATCTCGGAGTAGACGCTCGCCTCGCGCACGCGACGGGCGATCAGCTGGGCGTACTGGGCGCCGAAGTCCACCACGAGGACGGGGCCGGTCCGGCCCTCCTCCCCGGTGGCGGCATGGGGAGATGTCGTCACCGGCACAGGATAGCGGGATCCGCCGCTGCGATGACGACGACGCCCGCGAGCGCCACGGCCGAGCACCACGGCCACCCGAACGCTCTTCGACGTGCGCGCTTCCAGCACCCTCCGCCTGCCAGTGCGCCCCGCCTCACACCAGCAGGTAGGCGGCGGACAGCACCGTCAGCACAGTCACCAGTGGATCGAAGATCTTGTTGTCCATGCGCCCGGCCAGCCAGCGCCCTCCCAGCGCCGCAACCACCACGACCGGCACCAGCGCCAGGTCCAGCCACAGCGTATCGGGCCGGATAATGCCCAAGCCGATCGAGAAGGGCAGTTTTACGAGGTTGACAATGAAGTAGAACCACGCGGTGGTCCCCAGGAAGGTCGCCACCGGGAAGCGCGACGCCAGGAAGTACATGCTGGTGACCGGTCCGCCGGCGTTGGCGGCCATGGTGGTGAATCCCGCCAGGGTGCCGTAGACAGCGCGCCCCACCCGGCCCTGGATCTGCGGGGGCCGCGGCAGCCGCATGAGCAGCAGGGTGACCGCGATCAGTGCCAGCAGCAGCACGCCGATGAACTTCTTGGTGACCTCGTCGGAGGCCACGCGCAAAAAGAGCGCGCCCAGCACCACGCCCGCGAGCACTCCGGGGACGAGCCGACGCAGCGTGCCCCAGTCGGCGTCGCGCCGGTACATGCTGATCGCCAGCACGTCCCCCACCAGCAGCAGCACCAGCATGGTGCCGGTGGACTCCTTGGCAGGCAGCACCGTGGCGAACAGGGCGACGGCGAGCGTGGCCGCACCGGGAAGTGCGGTCTTGGCCAGGCCGATGGCGGCGGCGGCGATGATGAGGATGAGCCATGTCGGAGTGGACAACATTGTCAGCACAAATGCATCCTAATACCTGTGCGCCCCGCCGACCGGGGCCCATGGTCGCATCTCGGGCGGCGCAGCCCGCAAGCAGCTCCTCCTGGCAGGAAGGCGATTGATGACAACCGCTAAGCGCACCCCGCCGCAAAGGCGCCTGCGGGCCCTGCTCCTGGGCTCCGAACTGGCCTCCGGGGCCGCCTGGGGCGCAGTCGGCGCAACCCTGGCGGGCAGCAGCGGAGCAAGGGCGGCACTGACCGCCCACGGCAGCGCGGGCGCCGATTCGCTCGCGCCCCTACTGCTGACACTCGCAGCCCTGCCGCTGGGCTCCCTCGTGGGAGCGCCCGCCCTCGACTTTGTCTCCCGCGCCGGCGGACGCCGCCCGGCGATGCTTACGTGTGCGGTCCTAACCGTGCTCGGCTGCCTGCTGGCAGCCGCGGACAGGTCATTCCTGTGCGTAACCGGTATAGGTGTGGTCGGCCTGGGGGTGGGCGGCTACGCGATTGTGGCACCAAAGCTGGCCCACGAGCTGGCCGAGCACGGGCACCGTCGGCTGATGCCGCGGATGCGGGCCGCCGCCCCGGCCGGAGCCGGCCTGGCGGTGCTGGCCGGCGCGCTGGGCGCACTGCTGTCCCCCGCACAGGGCGTGGCCTGCGCCTGGACTACTCCACAGCTGGCAGCAATTGGCTCACTACTACTGATGCTAACCCTGCCGGAGACGCCGCAGTGGTATGCCGCGCAGGGGCGCGTGGACGCCGCTTACGCGGCGCTGCAGCGCATGCTGGGCGGGCTTGAGGCCGCCGTCGGCATCGACTGGGTGATGATGGATACCGGCACGCGCGGTGAGCAGCACCCGATCGGCCGCTCCGACCTCGCGATTAAGCGTGTTAGGCGCACCGTCGTCGCCGGGCTACTGCTTGAGGCCGTACAGGCCCTGCCGTTGGGCCTGGCGAGCCTGTGCCTGGGGCCGTCCCTACTGGCCCAGGCCGTCGGCGCTGCCGACGCCGCCGGGACGGGGATGACGACCTTGCCGGTCGGCATCGCCGCAGTCCTAGCCGCTGCCTGGGCGGCTATTGCACTGCTAGGCACCAGGCGGCGCGGCGACCGCTACGCCTACGCCTGGATTCTTGCGGGCATCGGCGCCTCCGCCTGCGGCATCACGCTGCTGGCTCTAGCCGATACGGTCCACGGCGTCGGCCTGGTGGCACTGCTGGCCGGCGTGGACGCACTGCTGGTGGCCTGCCAGTTCCTAGCCGTGGCTCCCGCGTGCACGGGCAGCATCGACCCGCTCGTACCGCCCTGGCTGCTGCGCTCGCAGCGGCGCGCCGTCGCTACGCTCAGGCCGCTGGTGCAGTTGGTCTCCGTGACGGCTCCGGCGCTGCTGCTGGCGCTGGTGCCCGCCCCTACGGCGATCGGGGTCGTACTGGGCTGCCAGGTGCTCAGCCTTCTGATCGCGGTGGTGACACTGCCGTGGGCCCTGGCGGCAATGCGCTGAGTACAGCAAAAAGCGCCGGCCCGTGGGGTCGGCGCTCGGCGCTTGGCTCGCGGCGGTGTCACTGCACGCGCCCCGCCGGCGGCGCAGGTGCTGCGCGGTCCGCGTCGCCCGCGCAGCTCGGGAGGAGCAGGGCGCAGGCCCGTCCTCCGGTTCGGTTCAATGCTTCAGTCGGCCAGGATGTTCACAGCGGTGTACACGCTCACAAAAGTGGCAACCGCGGTGAGCAGGCCGGCGGCGATCAGCAGCGGAGCAGATGACGCGATGAGGCCGACGACGGTCATCACGAGCAGCACGGAGCCGACAACCAGCAGGGCGATCTGGAACGTCAGAAGCTCGGTTGCGCCGGCCTCGTCCCGCGTTGCGGTAGTGGGCTGGGCGGTGGCGGACTGCGGGGTGGTGACGGTGGCGGCGTCGACGGGTGCGTTCATGTTGGCTTTCCTTCCAGTTCCTGTGCGGAACCGGTCGGGCGGCCCGCACAGCGGTGTGCCCGACCCTGCGGTCGGCGCCGACCTGTCTGGCCGGCAACCCGAACAATAGAAACTTCCCCAACGGTTTGTAAATACAAAGCACTGATATTCGCGTCACGTTCACGCCGTCGCCGGCACTCCCGGCCCGCACGCCCGGTACCCCGCGCCCAGCGCCAGCACCCACCACTAGGGCGGCCCCGCCCGCAACCCGCCACAGTGCACGGCCTATCCTGGCACCGCCTACACCGCCTCCCGCACCCCCTCCCGGCCCCGCACCTCAAGGAGTGACGCCGTGACAGCCTCATCTCGCCCGGCGTCACCACACGCCACGCAGCAGGACGTCGCCGCCGCGGCGGGCGTGTCCCGCGGACTCGTGTCCCTGGCCCTCAAGGGCGGAGGCCGCATGTCTCCGCAGACGCGCCGCCGCATCCTGGACGCCGCAGCGCGCCTTGACTACCACCCCAATGCGGCGGCGGCCGAGCTGGCGGCCCGCCAGTCCCGGCGCCTGGCGGTGGTGGTGCCCTACCTGGACAACCCCTTCTTCGGCCTGCTGCTGCGGGCACTGCGGCGGCGGGCCAGGCAGGCCGGCTACACCTTGGTTGCGCTGGCCTCAGACCTGGGCGAGGACCTGGAGAGCTCAACCATCGACGACGTCCTGTCCCTGCGCCCGGCCGGACTCATCCTCCCCGGCACCTCCATGACAGCCACGGAGCTGCGGGACCTGGGTCGGCGAGTCCGTCTGTGCGTGATCGACCGCAGCCTGCCGGAGTCGGCAGGAATCGCGACCGTGCGGCTCGACGAGGCCGACGCCGCCCGATTGACCGTGGAGCACTTGACCTCGCAGGGGTATACCCGCCTGGCCTTCCTCTCCCCCGCCGCACGGCTGCGGGAGACGATCCTTGGGGAGCGGGTTGAGGAGTGCCGCAAGGCCGCGGCGCGGGCCGGGGTGGGCCTCACCGAGGTCAGCGCCGACGCGGGCGTGGGCGCGGCCATCGCACAAGCCCTGGAGGTGGGCACAGGACCACTGGGACTGATCGCGTACAACGACCTACTGGCGATTGACGCCATCGCCGCGGGGCTGGGGCACGGGCTAAGCATCCCCCTCCAGCTCGGAGTCTCCTCCTACGACAACACCCCCCTGGCCGAGGGCATCGAACTGCGCATAACCAGCATCGACCAGAACCCGGACATGCTGGCGGCCGGGGCGCTGGAGGCCCTACTGAATCCGGGGGACATCTCCGGCTTTCGTCGCGTGGTGCCGGCCCGGCTGGTTGAACGCTCCTCCACGGCACGCCACTGAGCCATCGCGCCGACCACCGACTCGCACCAACCCCGTCTACCCCACCGGCCTCACCCCGAAGCCATCCCCACAAAGCGGCGCTTGACAGGACAAATACTCATCCATAGACTGCTTGTACACCGCTGCTGACACGCGTTACCTCAATGGTTGCCTTGGGCGCTGACGACGTTTCGGTCGCGGCAACCGACAAAGGAGTCACCTATGACCACTAAACGCAAGCTGGGAGTCGGGGTCATCTCACTGGGCTGGATGGGCCGCCTACACGCCCGCAGCTACCGCTCCCTGTCCGAGCGCTTCCCGGAACTGGAAGTTGAGGCCCGCCTCGTGGCCGCCGCCGACCCGATCGAGGAAGCACAGCGGGCCGCTGTGGAGGACCTGGGCTTCGAGCGCGCCTACGCCGACTACCGCGAGCTGCTGGCCGATCCGGAGGTTGCGATTGTCTCCATCGCCTCTCCGAACTTCCTCCACGAGGAGATCGCCCTGGCCGCCGTAGAGGCCGGCAAGCCGTTCTGGATCGAGAAGCCCATGGGCACCTCGGCCGAGCAGTCGGAGAGCATAGCCCGCGCCGCCGAGGCCGCCGGCCTGGTCACCGCCGTCGGCTTCAACTACCGGCACGCGCCGGCGATTGAGTACATGCGCGAGCTCATCCGCTCCGGAAAGCTCGGCCGCATCACCAACGCCCGCATCTGGTTCATCGCCGACTACAACTCCTCGCCCCGCAGCCCGCTGACCTGGCGCGCCTCCAGGGAGAAGGCGGGCGCCGGCGTCGTCCCGGACCTGATGAGCCACGGGGCGGACCTGGCCCAGTACCTGATCGGCCGCATCGCCTCGGTGACCGCCCTGACCGACACCTTCATCAAGGAGCGCCCCATACCAACCAAAATGGGCATCGGCCACTCCGGCTTCGAGATCGGCGACGAGGTCGGCGAGGTTGAGAACGAGGACTACGTGGGCATGCTCGCCCGCTTCGAAGGCGGCGCCGTGGCCACGATGGAGTCCTCGCGCGTGAGCGTGGGGCCGCGCGCCGAGTACGTGGTGGAGGTCTACGGCACGCAGGGCTCGGCCCGCTGGAACTTCGAGCGGCTCAACGAGCTCGAGGTCTGCCTGGGCGTGGACGGCGGGCCCACGCACGGCTACCGCCGCGCCATGGCCGGCCCCGCCTGGGGCGAGTGGCACCGCTACCAGCCCGCCATCGGCACCTCCATGGGCTTCGACGACCTGAAGTCCATTGAGGCCGCCCAATTCGTCCGGTCCGTCCTGACCGGCGAGCAGCACGCCCCCTCTGCCGCCGACGCCTGGTGCGCCGCCGAGGTCGACGCCGCCGTCGTCGCCTCCGCGGCCGACGGGCAGTGGCACGACGTCGCCCGCGTTCAGGGCCGCACCACCTTCGACGCCTGAGCCCGAGCAACCGCAACAACCAGACAGACACGTTCCCAACCGCATCAAACCCAACCGCATCAAAGGAGATCGCTCATGAGCTTCCGCCTCGACCCCGCCACCGCCATCAACGACCCCCACGGCATCACCTGGGGCATGCACCCCATCGCCTGGCGCAACGACGACATCAAGGAGGTCGGCGCCTTCAACACCCTGGAGGACATGCTCCTGGACCTGGCGGACCTGGGCTACCGCGGCACCGAAGTGGCCGGCTGGTTCCCGGCCAAGGAGGTAGCTAAGGAGCGTGCCGACGCCCGCGGCATCGCCATCGTCGCCCAGTGGTTCTCCTCCTTCATCGTGCGCGACGGCGTGGACGCCGTCATCCCGGAGTTCACCGCCACCTGCGAGTACCTGCAGTTCCTGGGCGCCACCCGTGTGGTCGTCTCCGAGCAGACCGGCTCCGTGCAGGGCAAGCGCGACGTATGCATCTTCACCAACAAGCCGGTGCTCACCGAGGAGCAGTGGCCGGTGCTGGCCGCCGGCCTGAACCGCCTGGGCGAGATCGCCAGGGAGCACGGGCTCACCCTGGTCTACCACCACCACCTGGGCACCGTCATCCAGACCAAGGCCGAGACCGTCAGGCTCATGGAGCTGACTGACCCGGACAAGGTCTCCCTCCTGTTCGACACCGGCCACGCCTTCGTAGGCGACGGCGACGTCATGGGCCTGCTTAAGGCCACCATCGACCGGGTGGCGCATGTGCACTTCAAGGACGTGCGCCCGGAGAAGCTGGAGGAGTCCAGGCAGCTGGAGCGGTCCTTCCTGGACTCCTTCCTGGCGGGCATGTTCACCGTTCCCGGTGACGGCATGATCGACTTCACCGAGCCCTACAAGTTCCTGATCGACCACGGTTACCGGGACTGGATCCTGGTGGAGGCCGAGCAGGACCCGGCCATCGCCAACCCCCACGAGTACGGGGCCAAGGCCCGCGCCTACATCGAGTCCGTACTGTTCAGCGTTTGAGCCCACTCCTCGGCGGGTCCGCGGCCCGCGACACGGGCAGCGGACCCGGCACCAGTACTGAGCCGCCATCATCATGATTCACGGATTCTTCACCGACGTCTCCCGCTGGAACCGCAGCACCACGGGCTTCACCAGGAATGACGCCCTCCTCATCGCCTATTGCGCCGCAGTATGGATCGCTGTAGTGCTGCTCGCCATGGGGCACCTGCTTGGCGCAATGGCACATTCCCCGTTGCGCATGGCGGCATTGTGGTGCATGGCAGGATACTCCGCCTGGTTGGCACTGCCCGTCGTTCAGATCTTCACACCCTGGGAGTCAGCGCGACGCCTGTTGCGCACCGCGATCCACGGCGTCTCCATACTGGCCGGCGCCGGCAGCCTGGGGATCCTCAGCGGCGTTTGGTCCATAACACGAGCGCCTGCGCTCGCCCAGGACTACTTCTGGGAGATCACATTCCCCGGAGGCGCCCTCATCCTACTGGGACTCGTTGGACTGGCATTCTCATCTGCCGCTCTGCGGCACAGCCGCAACAACATCCCTGTGAATCAACCCGCCTCCGGGGAACGCAGCATCGACTGAGTTCCTCCCGCGCCTATCTCACAGGCTCATATCCACAACCGCACGCCCCTGGATCTGGCGGTTGCGCAGGGCCTCGTACCCGGCACCCGCCTCCTCAAGCGAGAAGCGGCGGGAGACGACGTCCTTGTAATTGATGACGCCACGGGCGGCCAGGTCGACGACGGCCGGCAGGTCCTGGCGGGTGCGGGCGCCGTAGGAGCCGAGGATCTTCTGCGAGCGGCGCACGGTGCGGTTGATCTCGACCTCGGCGGTCTGCACGCCGGCGCCCAGGCCGATCGGGACCATGCGGCCGCCGTCGGCCAGCACGTCCAGGGCGGTCTTCCAAGTGGCGGGGATGCCCAGTGCCTCGAAGGCGACGTCGACGCCCTTGCCGCCGGTGAGCTTCAGAACCTCCTCGCGGGCGTCCTGAGTGACGGAGTTGACCACAGCGGTGGCACCGTATCCGGGCATGGGCGCAAGCTTCTCATCGGAGACGTCGATGGCGATGACCTGGCTGGCGCCGAAGGCGCGGGCGACCTGAACGATGTTGGTGCCCACCCCGCCGGTGGCGACGACGGCGACGGTCTCCCCAAAGCGCAGGTCGGCGCCGCGTCGCACAGCCCCGTAGCCGGTCATGGCGGCGCAGCCGAGGATCGCTCCGGGGACCAGGTCGAGCGCGTCGGGCACGGGGGCCACCGAGGTGGCTGGGATGACCGCATACTCGGCCAGGCCGCCCATGGAGTACATGTAGATGGGGTCGCCCTCAAGGGTGGCCAGGCGGGTGGTGCCGTCGTAGAGAAGCCCTTTGAGACGGTTGAGGTCGAAGAACGGCCCGCACAGCTCGTCATGACCGGCCGCGCAGGCCTCGCACTGGCCGCAGGGCATGAGGAAGCCGCCGGCGACGTTCTGGCCGACCTCCAAGCCGGTGTGCTCATTACCCGGCCCAAGCTCAACTATGGTGCCGGTTACCTCGTGCCCGAGCACGGCGGGCTTGGGGAAGGCGATGGCTCCGCCGATCACGTGCAGGTCGGAGTGGCACAGGCCGCACGCGGCAACCTTGACCAGCACCTCCCCACTCTTCGGGTGGGGGGTACGGATGGTTTCGACCTGGAGGCCGACCTCGGGATCGCGCAGCACCGCGGCGCGCATGGTTTCCGGGATGGTGGTGTTCTGGACTGCATCGTTGCTCGTCATGTGGGTATCCCTCTCGAAGCGGACGCGACGATCGCGCCCCGGCGCTTGGCCTAGGCCGAGCCTAGCACCACAACAATCATTTGTCAGGACATATTGGCCAAGCGTCCTCGGCTCCCGCAAGCACTCCCCCACGCGCGCCTAGCGCATGGCGCGGGCGGCCCACACCTGGAGTCCATCGAGGCATGCCCGGTGGACGGCGTCCTCTTGCGCAGATGCGCCTTGTTAGGCGCGCACCGCTGCCCCACTAGCACGTTCGTCCGCTAAAGTCCCTCCCGTCCGCACCTTGGCGGAGGAGAGGGAACACCATGCCTACCAGTGGTCAAGACGTCACCCAGTCCGACGTCGCCGCGGCTGCCGGGGTATCACGCAGCCTCGTCTCCCTCGCGCTGAGCGGCTCGCCCAAGGTTGCCGAGGGCACGCGCACCCATATCTTGCAAGTGGCCACCTCGCTCGGGTACCGCATCAACACGGCGGCCTCCGCGCTGGCGCGCCAGCGCTCAACCACGATTGGGCTGGTACTTCCCAACCTCCGCAACGCCTTCTTCGAGCAGGTCTCCCGCTCGCTGGACGAGGCCGCGGCCGCGCAGGGGCTAACCGTTTTCGTCACCGTCGGTGCGGAGGACCAGGACCGGCTGCGGCGCGCGATCGGATCCCTGCTGGGCGTGCGGGTGCTCGGACTGATCCTGGTCTCCCCGTGGCTCACCGACGCGCAGCTGGTCGCCCTGGGGCAGGAAGCGCCCACCTGCCTGATCGGTCGGCTCCCACCGGGCGGACACGTCGACGCCGTCCACATCGACGAGCGACAGGCCGCCGGGCAGATCGTCTCCCACCTGGCCTCGCGCGGGGTCAGCTCCCTGGGTTACGTGGCCCCCCGCATCGGCGACGACGCCTCACGCCTGGCCCGGGAGGAGGCCTTGGCCCGGGCCGCCGGTGACGTGGGCCTGCCACTTACCACCGAGGAGGCCAGTGCCGATGACGCCGGGGCCGCCATCCGCAGTCTGCTGCGCGTGGGCACGCCGCAGATGGGGCTGATCGCGCACAATGACATGCTCGCCATCGACGCCGTCGCCGTGCTGCGGGAACTGGGACGCCAAGGGGCGGGGCGCATTCCGCTGGTCTCCTACGACAACACGTACCTGGCGCGCCGCTCAGAGTTCGCCCTAACCAGCCTGAACCAGCCGGACCAGCAGATGGCCGAGGCGGCGGTGCGCCTCGTCGTCGAGCGGGCGGCCGCACTCGCGCGGCACCCCGACGCACCTCCCCCACCCAACGACGTTCAGGTCGCGGGCCGCCTAGTCGTCCGCACCTCCTCCACCGTCTAGGTGCTCGGCTCCGGGGGCGCGAACGCTCGGCCTACCCACGACTACAAGATCGACTCGCGCCTTCCTGCGCGCACGGGCAGCCGGGCACGTCGTTGGCGTCGATCCCGGCACGTCAGTGGTGCCGGGACCGGCCGGGGCAGCGGGGTCAGCTGTATTCGCGCTCGAAGCGCTCCTCCAACTCCTCCAGGGAGTCGTACTTCGTCTCGGGCACGAACTTGATGTAGAAGATCAGCGAGACCACGTTGATCAGGCAGAACACCAGGTAGGTGCCCGCGCCGCCGAGCCTGTCCATCATGATCGGGAACACGATCGCGACGATGGCATTGGCGATCCACAGGGCACCGACTGCCAGCCCCATGGCGGTGCCGCGGATCTTGCTGGGGAAGATCTCAGCGATCAGGATCCAGGTGACCGTCCCCGACTGCTTGGCGAATACAAACAGGCTCACGATGATCAGCACCAGGAAGGGCGCGAAGGTCGGGGCGCCCACGATGTCGCCGTCGGCGTTCTGGTAGGGCTGGATCAGGAAGAAGAACACCGCCGACAACAGCCCCAGGGAGACCACAATGCTGATCTCCTGGTAGATGCCGACGTGCCGGCGGGCGAACTTGGTGACCAGCCACAACCCGACCGCCGAGCCGATGAAGGACACGCCTCCGGACACCACGTTCAGCGAGATGGCATCACTCATCGGCAGCCCCGCGGCGGCTAGCACCTTCGGGGTGTAGTACATGGCGGTGTTGATGCCGGTCAGCTGATCGGCCAGACCCAGGATGATGCCGATGATGAGCAGGTGGCGCGTCCACCGGGTGCTCCAGATCTGGGACAGCCTCCACTTCTCCTGGTTGGCCTCCTTGCGCTGGATCTGCAGCATCTCGTCGATCTCCTCGGCAATGGGGCCGTCCTTGGCCTCGTTGCGCACGCGCTTGAGGGAGCCGATCGCCTCCGGTATGCGCAGGTTGGCCACGTACCACCGAGATGACTCGGGCATGAGCCGAATGCCGATCCACAGGGCGACGGCCGGAAGGGACGCCAGCACCAGCATGTAGCGCCAAGTCACGCCGTTGCCGGAGCTGACCATGACGTCGGCGAAGTTCTGCACGCTCTCCCAGGCGACGGCATCACCCGCCCGCGCAACCGTATTGCCCGCGCTGTTGACGACATCGCGCGAAACCGTCACCTCCGGGCCGCCGAACATCCGGGCCAGGATCGCATTCATGGAGTAGGCCAGGAACTGTCCGAAGACGATCATCATCTGGTCCACCGCAACCAGGGTGCCGCGGATACGCTTGGGTGCCGTCTCACCGAGGAAGACCGGCACGGTTGCTGAGGCCCCGCCGACGGCGAATCCGAGGATCACCCGGAACAGGTACAGGATCCAGATGTTGGGCGCGAACGTGCAGCCCAAGGCGCCGAACAGGAAGATGATGGCCAGCAGGGTGATGTTGTGGCGCCGACCGTACTTGTCGGAGAGCTTGCCGCCTACGGACGCGCCCAGCGCTGCACCGATGCACAGCAGCCCACCGATCCAGCCCTCCTCCGTGGTGGTTAGGGCCAGCCCGTCCGCCGTGCGCGGCAGGTACATGTATGGCAGGGCGCCGGAGATCACGCCGGTGTCGTAACCGAACAGCAGGGATCCCAGGGTGGCAACGACAGCGATCGCGCCCAGCGAGCGCTTCCTGCCCGACGGCGGGGTCTGGTCGACCAGCTCCTGAATCTTCGCGCGGCTGTACTCACCGGCAGCCAGAGTCGTTGTGGACATTGTTAATAACTCCTTGGGGAACCTGCCAAGGCACGCAGGTTAGAGGACGCGTAGATGCTAGGCGATTAACGACCCTTCGTGCCTTTGGACGCGGCTCGCAGACGGAGGCGGTGGGTGGTGGTTGGCATGCGCGGCGCGTGCGCGATGACCCGGGCGCGCACGGCGGGGTCCACACTCGTGGCTTGCGTCTGACGGCTCACCGATCACAACGCGCTTCGCCGCCGCGGCTGGGACTCGCCCGCCACAACGACGACTTGTGTGATCAGACCCACAACCCGCGCGGAACGGCGCCAACCCACCAGACACGGCGACGACCCGCGCCCCCGGGAACGACCTCCACCCGGCGAATACGACCTCGCCGGCCCGAGTACGACCTCCGCGCGACGAATACGATCTCGCCGGCCCGAGGAGGCGTTCCCCGAGCACGATCACCACGCCCCAGACCCGAGAAACCCGCCCGCCCCGGCGCAAATGCCTAACCCGCCGGCCCCGACCACGCGCGGCATGCACATGCATGCGGGGCCGACCACCGCACCCGGCAGTGGCCGACCCCGCAGTTGGGCGGGTCACGTCGCGGCACCAGAGCGCCGACGCTCCGCCGCTGGATTCAGTTATCCCGGTTGCTCGCTACTTGCGGCGCTTGAAGAGCTCACCGCTGATCACATCCGCCTCCAGCTGCTCCAGCGTACGGCCCTTGGTCTCGGGCACGAACATGAAGAAGAAGACGAAGGCGATGACGTTCAGCACGGCGAATACGAGGAAGGACATGGACAGCCCGATCGCCGAGATGACCGAGGCGAAAGCCAGGCTCAGGAAGGAGTTGGTCATCCACAGGACGAAGACCGACAGCCCCATACCGAAGGCGCGCATCTTCAGCGGGAAGATCTCCGACAACGTCACCCAGGTCGCCACGTTCAGGCACAGCTGCATCGATCCCACGAAGAACACGATCAGTGCCAGCAGCACGAAGGGCTTGACATCGTTCTCCGGCAGCACGCTCGCCGCAGTCGCAATGAGCACGTGGGTGATCGCAACCAACGCGTAGCCCCACAGGAAGGTCTTGCGCCGGGAGAAGCGGTCCATCATCTGCAGGGCGATCACCGCGGCAATCACCGAGATCGTGGCCGGGGCGATATTGGCGATCAGGGCCGCCCCGGTGCTGAAACCGGATTCCTCCAGCACCCGCTCCCCGTAGTAGAGGATGGAGTTGATGCCCGTGGTCTGCTGGAAGAAGCCGATTCCGCAGCCGATGAGGACGATGCGCACCAGGTTCTTGTTGGAGAAGATCTCCTTAACGCTCATGTTGACCCGGCTGGCCTCCTCCTTGCTGGCAGCCTGGATCTCAGCCAGCTCGGGCTTGGCGCGCCCCTCAGGCCGCAGGTCGTCGAGAATCTCGAGCGCCTCTTGCTCACGTCCCTTGTCGGCGAGCCAGCGCGGCGACTCGGGCAGACGCGTCACCCCCAGCAGCAGGAGGATTGCCGGCACAGCGGCCAGCGCAAACATGGCCCGCCACACCCACGGGTACTGGCTGCCCCAGACGTTGCCGATGATGGCGTTCATGATGATGGCCAGCAGCTGGCCGGTCACGATCATCATCTCGTTGCGTCCGGCCAGCGACCCGCGAATCTCATAGGGTGCGAGCTCCGCCAGGTAGACCGGCACCACCACGGAGGCCGAGCCCACGGCCAGCCCCAGGATGACCCGCCCGAAGGCCAGCATCGGCAGGTTGACTGCGGTGACGACCACGACCACGCCCACTAAAAACATTGACGCCATGAGCGTGATCGCCGTCTTGCGGCCGATCATGTCCGAGATGCGCCCGCCAGTCAGCGCACCCACGGCACTGGCGAAGAGCAGGGAACTGACCGCGATGCCCAGGCCGAAGTCGGTCAGGTCCAGCTGATCGGGCCTGACCATGAAGCTCTGGGCACCATTGATGACGCTGGTGTCGTAGCCGAAGAGCAGACCGCCCAGGGTGGCGATCAGGGCGACGACAGTCAGCCGGGCGCGGTAGGGACCCGGCGTCAGCGGGGGCAGCTTAGTCGCTCCGGGAGGGGCGCTGGCGGTTGGACTGTGTGACACGTTGACTCCTTTGTCGACTCATACGGTGGGCTTCACGGTAGCACAATTACCACGAAATTGTCAGGACAAATTGTGCGAGGGAATCTTCCCACGTGTGAGGATCGGGTTGATGAGGGATTTGAGATATGCGCCTGGCGGCCTGTCGGCGCAGTGCCTCCAGGCGCTAGCGGACCTGGGCCGCGCCGCCGCAGCGGGCGGCAGCCCCGCACACTGCGGGGCACGGGCGGGGCACGGGCGGGGCGGCTGCTGGGCGCGCAGCGCAGCAGCCGTCCCCGGATCAGCCGCCGAGCTCCTGGGTCAGGCGCTCCAGCGCGGCCTTGTTGTACTCGTCGGCCCGCTCGTGCCAGCCGAAGATGCACACGGATACCACACCGTCGAAGCCGACCTCACGCAGCGTGCCGAACACCTGGTCCCAGGGGACCTCGCCGTTACCGATGGCATTGTGCTGGTGGACGGTCACATCTGCTCCCGGCGGATTGATGATGTACCGGTTGCCGTCGTTGATGCGGTGGTTGAAGCCGTCGGAGACGTGCACCTCACGGAGCTTGCCCGCCGCGGCGGCGGTGCGGATCATGCGGTCGGCGTCGCCGGCGCCGTCGGACAGGTGGAAGGTGTGCGGGCAGCAGTACTCGTAGCCGAGCCAGTCCTTGTCCACCGAGCGGACGATTTCGAGCGCCCGGTCGTGCAGCTCGACGAAGTCGTAGGGGTGCGCCTCCATGTTCAGGCGGATGCCGTACTTCTCGAAGTGCGGGATCAGCTCCTCAATGGACTTGTACCACTGCTGCTCGGAACGGCTGGCGAGGTTGCGGTCGCCGGAGAACTCCGAAACGATGTCGCGCACGTCCAGGGCGTCCGCGAGTTCTAGCAGGCGCCGCCAGTTGCGCACCTGCGCCTGGCGCTCGGCCTCATCGGGCGAGGACCAGTTGAACACCGGGTTCAAGGTGCGCACCTTGACGCCGGAGTCCTTCTCCGCCTGCTTGAGCTCGGAGATGAAGGCCCGGTCGGCCTTGGGGTAGTGGTGCCAGAGGTGGAACTCGTTGTTAGGCGAGAGCTCCACGTACTTGAACCCTAGCTGCGCGGCCTTGTGCAAGGTGTCCGCAGTGGACATGCTCAGGTAGTACATGTTCGGATCCAGGGCGATATCGACCATGAGGCCTCTCCTTTCGGTGGTTGCGTCCCGGCCAGCGTCAGGCGTAGAAGTCCGGCTTGTCGATGAGGGTGACGTCAACCAGAGGTGAGGAGGCGTCCTCCAGCGAGGCGACGGCGGCGTCGACCACGGAGGTGGCCGCGTAGCCGTCCCAGGAGGTGGAGCCGGTGTGCTCGTCGCGGGCGACGGCGTTGATCCACTCCTGGAACTCGCGGTTGAAGGCACCCTGGAAGCGGTCGATGTGCGACTGGCACATGGCGTTGCGGTTGCCGTAGGCGTCGCGGATGTGGATCTTCTCCTGGTCGCCCAGGCGCACCGCCGCGGTCTCGAGCACGAGCTCGCACTCGATGGAGTATGCCCACTGCAGGTTGACGTTGACCTCGTCGTCGATGCGCACGCCGGACTCGGTGTACATGACCACCACGACCGGGTCGATCAGGTGGTCGAAGCGGTGGGTGGTGGACTTCGGGCGCTCGACGCGCACCTTGACGATCTCCTCCCCCAGCAGCCAGCGCATGGTGTCGATCTCGTGGATGGCGGTGTCATCTATGGCCATGCGCGAGGTGTAGGACTCCGGCACCGACGGGTTGCGGTGGCGGTTGTGGACCAGCAGCGCCTTCCCGTTCTCCCCCGCATCCAGGACGGCTTTCATCTCGTTGTAGGCGGCGTCGAAGCGGCGCATGAAGCCGACGGTGACCAGCTTCTTGCCGGCCTTCTGCTCGGCCTGCATGATCTTGAGGCAGTCCTCGGCGGTGGTGGCCAGCGGCTTCTCGCACAGGACGTACTTGCCGGCCTCGATGCACTTGATGACGTCAGGAGCGTGCACCTTGCCGAAGGTGGCGATGACGACGGCGTCGACATCGGGGTCATTGATCAGCTCGTCGGAGGTGTGGTAGGCCTTCGCCCCGTAGGGCTCGGCGGCCGACACTGCAGCATCGTGGTTGATGTCCGCCACGGCGACGATCTTGCCGCCGGACAGGTCGTTGGTGATGCGGGCGAGGTGGGCGCGGCCCATGCCGCCGGCGCCGATGAGACCAATGCGAACAGTCATTACTCTTCTCTCTCTTCCTTGAGACTTCGCTGAGGCTTCGTTGTGGTTGAGGCTTTGCGGGCGGGCTCGGCCGCGCCGCTCAGGCCAGGCCCAGGCCGCACTCGGCCAGGTACTTGCGCATGTTGATGGCGTTGGGCTTGGGGAAGGACGGGTCACAGGGGTAGCAGTCCTGCTCGCAGATGCAGTAGATCGGCTTGTCCAGCTCGGCGAGCGCGTCCACGAAGG
Source organism: Actinomyces sp. 565 (assembly GCF_010365615.1). Lineage (NCBI taxonomy): Bacteria > Bacillati > Actinomycetota > Actinomycetes > Actinomycetales > Actinomycetaceae > Actinomyces > Actinomyces sp. 565. The sequence goes on along the minus strand of NZ_PIZD01000058.1, from coordinate 97,315 downwards.
CGTGCATCTCCGGCAGGCCCGCCGGCGGGCAGACCGAGGCGCCCTTGGTGACTGCCTCGCCGAAGGGCCAGTCCTTCTCATGGGCCTCACGGGTGATGTCCTCATCGAAGGCCTTGATATGCACGTAGGTGATGCGCTCGGGGTACTTCTTGCACAGCTCCACCGGGTCGCCGCCGCCGTAGACCACGTGACCGGAGTCCAGGCACAGGTTGACGTACCTGGGGTCGGTGGCGTCGAAGATGCGGGCGATCTCCTCGGGCGTCTCAATGTGGGAGTCGCCGTGGGGGTGCAGCACCATCTTCAGGCCGTAGTCCTCCAGCAGCATCTGGCCGAGCGCGTTGGCGTGCTCGACGTACAGCTTCCAGGCCTCGTCGCTCAGGACGCGGTCGTCAGTCCACTCCCAGGTCTTGTCATCGCGGTAGAGCGGGGGCAGGTGAACCATGTACTCGGCGCCGACGGCGGCGTGGGTCTCGGCGATCTCCCGGAAGTGCCTGACCGTCTCGGGCCAGGCCTCGGCCTTGTGCAGAATGCCCCAGCCGGTTCCTGCGACGACCCGCATGCCGTACTCGTCGCACCACTTCTGGAGCTCCTTGGGGTCGGTGGGGAAGTAGCCCCAGGGGCCGGTCTCGATGACCTCGAAGCCGGCCTCGGCCATCTCCTCCCACGCCTGGCGGGGCGGCATCTGCTTGGGATCGTCGGCGAACCAGACACCCCACTGGTCCGGACACACTCCGATGGTGAGCTTGGAGTACTTCGGGTCGTTGGTGTTGACGGCCTTGGAGGCGGTAGACGTCATTGTCACTCCTAGGAGTTCAGCTGGATCGCTCGGACCGGCGGCGGCCGACCCGAGCGTCCGAATCGTTTCGGACAACTACGAGTGTAACGGTCGGCACCCGAAAACACCAGAGATTTGTACTGACAAATTTGGTGGTGAGAACGGCCCGACGCGGTGCGAGACCGGCGCGCACCGTGCGCCCCCGCAGCCACGGCACTGCGGGGGCGCACGCGCGGGGACCGCGCCGTCTAGCCTCGCCTACTCCTCGCGCTGGAAGGACATCGTGGCCGCGTAGGTCTTCTCACTGGGCCAGCGGGAGGTGATCGCCTTGGCCCTGGTGTAGAACTTCACGCCCTCCGGACCGTGAATGTGCGTGTCCCCGAGCAGGGACTCCTTCCAGCCACCGAAGGAGTAGTAGGCCACCGGGGTCGGGATCGGGACGTTGATGCCGACCATGCCAGCCTCGACGTCCAGCTGGAAGCGGCGGGCGACGCCGCCGTCGTTGGTGAAGATCGCCGAGCCATTGCCGTAGGGCGAGGAGTTGACGATCTCGATGGCCTCCTCGTAGGTGTCGGCATGCACGATGGAGAGCACCGGCCCGAATACCTCCTGCTGGTACAGCTCGGAGTCCAGCGGCACGTTGTCAACAATGGTGGGGCCCAGGAAGTGTCCGTTCTCGTGCCCGGGAACCACTAGCCCCCGGCCGTCCAGGACCACGTCACCGCCCTTGGACTCGCCCTCATTGATCAGCCCGATGATGTTCTCCTTGGACTTCGCGTCGATGACCGGCCCCATCTCCACGCCCTCGTCCATGCCGTAGCCAACCTTGATCTTCTCGGCGTGCGCCTTGACGCGCCGGGCGAGGTCCGGACCGATCCCGCCGACGGCGACGACGACGGGCAGCGCCATGCAGCGCTCGCCGGCGGCGCCGAAGGCGGCGGCCGAGATGTGCTGGGCGGCGAAGTCCAGGTCGGCGTCGGGCATGACGATGGCGTGGTTGTTGGCCCCGCCGAGGGCCTGCACCCGCTTGCCGTGGGTTACGCCGGTGTCCTGCACGATGTGGGCCACCGGGGTGGAGCCCACGAAGGAGATGGCGTTGATCCCCGGGTGCTCCAGCACCTTGGTGACCATCTTCCGGTTGCCGGCGACGACGTTGAACACGCCGTCGGGCAGGCCGGCCTCCTTGTACAGCTGGGCGGTCAGCAGGGCCGCCGACGGCGTCATGGATGCGGGCTTGAGAATGAAGGCGTTGCCGGTGGCGATGGCGATCGGGTGCATCCACATGGGCACCATGGCCGGGAAGTTGAAGGGGCAGATGCCCGCGACCACGCCGACCGGCTGGCGCAGGGTGTGGATGTCCACACCCGTGGAGATGTCGTAGGAGTACTCCCCCTTCAAGGCGAGGTTGATCGCGGTGGCGAAGTCGAGGGTCTCCCGGCCGCGCTGGATCTCCCCGATGGCGTCGGAGTAGTTCTTGCCGTGCTCGGCTACGATCAGCCGGGCCATCTCATCCTGGTGCTCCAGGACGAGGTCCCGCATACGGAACATGATGGCGGTGCGCTTGGCCAGGGAGTACTTGGCCCACTCCTTCTGCGCCCGGGTGGCCACCTCGACGGCGTAGTCGAGGTCGGCGTCCGAGGCCTGCAGCAACTCGGCCTCCACCTGGCCGGTGCCCGGGTTCTCCACCGGGAAGCGGCCGATCGGGCTGCCCTCGTAGGGCTTGCCGTCAACCCAGTGGGTGATCGTCCGCAGGTCGGACGCTGAGGTGCTCTGTGTCATCGCTGACTCCTTCGTGTGTTCTCGGTTCAGGTTCGTTCAGGTAGGGGCCGCCGCTCACAGGTAGTGGCGCTGTGGCTTGCGGTCCTCGACGTACTGTTCGTAGGCCTTCTGGGTGGACTCCAGGTTGGAGACGCCGGAGACCACCACGTCCCACCAGGAGGAGGACGGCGGGTTCGGGCCGTACAGATCGGTCTCGATGTGGATCATGGCGGCCTCGTCCCCGGCGTGCGCCTGGGCGTAGGCCTCCTTGAACTCCGCAATCGTGGAGACCCGGTAGACCTTCAGGCCCCAGGACTCGGCGTTCGCGGCAATGTCCACCCCGGCGATCTTGTCCTCGTCCTGCAGGTGGCCGCCCTGGCCGCGGCGGCGGTACTTGGTGCCGAAGCGCTGGGAGCCGTGGGACTCGGACAGCGACCCGATGGAGGCGAAGCCATAGTTCTGCAGCAGTACGTAAATGACCTTGATGCCCTCCTGGGCCACCGTGGCCAGCTCCATGGGGAGCATCTGGTAGGTGCCGTCCCCGACGATGGAGACGACCTCACTCTCCGGCCGTGCCAGCTTCACGCCCAGCGCCGCCGGGATCTCGTAGCCCATGCAGGAGAAGGCGTACTCCACGTGGTACTGGACGGGGGTCTTGGCCTGCCACAGGGCCTGGAGGTCGCCGGGCATGGAGCCGGCGGCGTTGATGACCACGTCCTCGTCGCCGAGCAGCTCGTTGAGGGCGCCGAATACCTCCGTCTGCGCCGGCAGCGGCTGGTGGTCCAGGTGGTAGCACTTGTCGGTGACGGCGAACCAGGCCTCGCGCTCGCGGGCGATCTCCGCGGTGTAAGCGGGCTCCACGTGGTAGTCGGCCAGGGCCTCGGTCAGCGCCACCAGTGCCTCGCGGGCGTCGGCCACGACCATCTCCGCGCTCTCCTTGGCGGCGTCGAAGGCGGCGACGTTGACGTTGACGAACTTGACGTCGGGGTTCTTGAACTGGGTCTTGGATGCCGTGGTGAAGTCGGAGTAGCGGGTGCCGACGCCAATGATCAGGTCGGCCTTGTCCGCCAAGTGGTTGGCGGAGTCGCCGCCGGTGGAGCCGACCCCGCCCACGGCGCAGGGGTGGTCGAAGTTGATGGCGCCCTTGCCGGCCTGCGTGTCGGCCACCGGGATGCCCGTGGCGGTGGCGAAGGCGCGCAGCTCCTCGGAGGCCTCGGAGTAGATCGCTCCGCCGCCGGCGATCACCAGTGGCCGCTTGGCGGCGCGGATCAGGGCTACGGCGCGCTCCAGGGCGGCCGGCTCGGGCACGGGGCGACGCACGTGCCATACGCGCTTGCGGAAGAACTCAACCGGCCAGTCGTGGGCCTCGGCCTGGACATCCTGCGGCATGGCGATGGTGACGGCGCCGGTGTCGGCCGGGTCGGTGAGCACGCGCATGGCGTTCAGCAGGGAGGGGATGAGCTGCTCGGGGCGGTTGATGCGGTCGAAGAACCGGGACACCGGCCGGAAGGCGTCATTAACGGTGACATCCAGCGTGGTGGGGTCCTCCAGCTGCTGGAGCACCGGGTCGGGCACGCGGGTGGCGAACTGGTCGGAGGGGAACAGCAGCACAGGCAGGCGGTTGGTGGTGGCCAGGGCGGCGCCGGTGACCATGTTGAGCGAGCCGGGGCCGATGGAGGCGGTGCACATGTAGGTCTGCAACCGGTTCCTGGTCTTGGCGAAGGCGGCGGCCGCATGCACCTGCCCCTGCTCGTTGCGGGGCATGATGTAGGGCATCGGCTCCTCGCCCTCCAGGGGGGCGACCTCGTTCTGCAGCAGCGCCTGACCGATACCGGCTACGTTGCCGTGGCCGAAGATGCCGAAGGCGCCGGCAATCAGGCGCTGCTCGACGCCGTCACGCTCGGAGTACTGGTTGGACAGGAAACGGATGGTGGCCTGGGCGACGGTAAGGCGGATGGTGCCCGCGTAGGCTTCATTGCTCATGGGTGGGTTCTCAATCTGTGCAGGTTTGCTGGCTGGTTTACTTGCTGGTTGCTTGATTGGCTTATCGGCGGGGCGCACGGGACGCAGGCCGGCCTGGACGTCAGTGCGTCATGGGTAGCCGCGGGTCGATCTCCTGCTCCTCCCAGGTGCCCCGGATCCAGTGGTGGGCGGGGTCGTCCGGGGCGAGCCAGACCAGGTCCTCGGCCGGGCCGGCCATGACGTTGAGGTAGTACATGTCATAGCCGGGCGCGGCCACGCAGGGGCCGTGGTAGCCGTACGGCACCAGGGCGACGTCCCCCTGGTGCACCTCGGTGCACAGGTCGATGGGACGCTCCGGGCTGGAGGCGTAGGTGCGGTGCAGCCCGAATCCGGCGGTCCCATCCGGGGCGTTGCGGATCTCGAAGTAGTAGATCTCCTCGAGCTCGCGCTCATCGGCGGAGGCGACGTCGTGCTTGTGGGCCGGGTAGGAGGACCAGTTGCCGCCGGGGGTGAGCACCTCGCAGCACAGCAGGTGAGAGGTCTCCACGCCGTTGTTCAGGGCGTAGTTGTTCACCTGCCGGGAGCAGTCCCCCGCACCGCGCAGGTCGGTGCGCACCTGGTCGCGCCCGTAGTAGGCCACCGGCAGGTCGCGGGAGGCCACGGCCGCCGGCAGGGCGAAGCGGCCGCGCCCGTGGGAGGTGATGGTGAAGGTCTTGCCGCGCGGCACGTACAGGTAGTCGGTGACCTCCTCGAACACGCCGGTGCGGCCGGTGAGCTCGTAGCTGCGACCGTCCACCAGGACGGTGGCGGCTCCCTCCAGCGGCAGTACCAGCAGCTCGCTCCCGCCGGTCTCCAGGGTGGTGGAGCGCTCGGGGGCGAGCACGCATACGCGCAGCCCGGAGTAGGTCCAGCCGGCGCGGGCGGGATCGACGTCGACAGTGAAGGTGTCATGGCCGGAGGTACCGGCGGGCACGTAAATGTCTGCAGCACTGGGGGCGGCACTGGGGGCGGTCGTGTTCATGAGAGCAGTCCTACGGTGTGGTCGACGGCGGCGGCGACGTCGTCGTCTGGCGGATACAGGAGGGAGCGGCCGATGACCAGCCCCTTGACGGTGGGCAGGGCGAGTGCCCTGGCCCAGGACTCACGGGCGGCGTCGGCGTCCGCGCAGACGGCCCCGCCCAGGATCAGGGCGGGGAGCGTGGAGGCCTCGACAACCCGTTCCATCTCCGGGACTGCCGGCAGCTTCAACCAGGTGTAGGCGGAAGTGCGTCCCAGGCCGGAGGCGATGGCCATGGCCGTCATGACGGCGTCGGGGCTGAGGTCATTGACTACGCGTCCCGACTCCCAGCGGGAGATGAAGGGCTCCACCATGGCCATGACGCCGCGCTCGGCCAGGGCGTCAACGGCCTTGGCGCTGGCGGCGATGGTGTCAGCCGTGGCGGGGTCGGAGTAGTTGATGCGTAGCAGCATCTTGCCGCCGTCCAGGCCTGCGGACACCACCCCGGCGGCGTCGTAGCCGGTGAAGCGGTCATCCATCTCGAAGGCGGAGCCCGCAAGGCCGCCGCGGTTCATGGAGCCGTAGACGAGCTTGCCGTCCAGGGCGCCGAGCAGGGCCAGGTCCTCGATCAGGTCGGCGGTGCCCAGGAAGCCGTTCACGCCGGGCCGCGACAGGGCGGTGACGCAGCGGGCGAGCACTTGCTCCCGCGAGGCCATGGCCATGGGGTCGTCACCGGCCGCGAGCGCCCCGCGGGCGGGGTGGTCGCAGGCGATGATCATGAGCTTGCCGTCCCCTTCGGGGAGGGTGCCGCGGGGGCGGTCGGCCAGGACCTGGGCGATGCGCTCGGGGGCGTGGGCGCGGATCTCAACGATCCGGTCGGTCAGCGGCGTTTCAGACATGCTCATCCCCTCCTCACAGGTCCTGCAGGGTGGGCACCAGGTCACGGTGCGTGCGCATCAGGGCGAGCAGCTCGGGCTCGGTCGGCATCGCCGTGGAGCACTCCAGGCGCGAGGAGACGATCGCGCCGGCCGTGGAGGCGGCGTAGATCGTCTTTTCCAGCGACCAGCCGGACAGCAGTCCGTGGCAGACGGCGCCGCCGAAGGCGTCACCCGCCCCCAGGCCGTTCTTGGTGACCACCGGGGTCACGGGGATCTCCACCCGCTCCTGCCGGGTCTTGGCCAGCGTGCCCTCCAGGCCCTGCTTGACGATGGCCAGCTCCACGCCCGCCTCCAGCAGGGCGTCGGCCGCCTTGTCCGGCTCGGTCTGGCCGACGGCGACGCGGCACTCCTCGCGGTTGCCGATCGCGACGGTGACCTTGGGCAGGACCGCAGCTACCTCCCGGTGCGCGGTGGCCTCGTCCTTCCAGAACATGGACCGGTAGTCCAGGTCGATGATGGTGTGCCGCTTGCGCCCGCGCAGGTCCAGGGCGGCGTGGTGGGCCGAGCGGGAGGGCTCCTTGCTCAGGCCCGTGGCGGAGATCCAGAAGATCGCGGCGTCACGTACGGCGTCGCCCGGGATGTCGTTATCCGTCAGCTCCAGGTCGGGGGCGGAGGGCTCACGGTAGAAGTACAGGGGGAAGTTGTCCGGGGGGAAGATCTCGCAGAAGGTGACCGGGGTGTTGAAGTCCGACTTGGTGACTACGTAGTCGTCATACACGCCCAGCCGACGCATCTCCGAGCACACGAAGCGCCCGAAGGGATCGTCGCCCACCCCGGTTATGACCGCGGAGCGGTGCCGGTAGCGTGCCGCGGCCACGGCCACATTGGTAGGACTTCCGCCCAGGAACTTGCCGAAGCTCTCCACGTCCTCCAGTCCGACGCCGACCTGGAGCGGGTAGATATCGATCCCACAGCGTCCGATCGTCAGTACATCGAGCGGCGGCGTGCTCGACGAAGCGGTCATGTTGGTCTCCCTTTCCACATCATCGGGGCGGGGCGCATCCGGGCGCCCGCGAGGGCCCGCTGCTCGAAGTCTGGCCCAGATCCGCTCCACCAGTCAAGCGGTTTGTCCGAACAAAATGAAGCAGTTTCGACTGTCCGCCCGGGCCGCGCCAGCAAAGCCGCGACCCGAACGAGTCAAAGTCGATCCCCAGCCCCCGACCCGCAGACCACCCCGGCGCCGTACCATGTGTCTATCGATCGTCCTTTCAGAGAGCCTGCATGTCCGATACGCCCTTTCAGCCAGAGATCACCATTGATCGCTCCAGCGAGCTCCCGCTGTACGCCCAGATAGCGGAAGCTCTCGGCGCGCTGATCCTGGAGGGCGAGCTGGCGCCGGGAACCCGCATCGAGGACGAGGTCTCCATGGCCAAGCGCCTGCAAGTATCCCGCCCCACCGCCCGCCAGGCCATGCAGTCCCTGGCGGACCGCGGCCTGGTCTCCCGCCGGCGGGGCGCCGGCACGGTAGTCGCCTCACCGCACGTGCGCCGCCCCATGGAGCTGTCCAGCCTGCTGTCAGACCTGACTGCCGCCGGGCACAGAGTCGAGACCACGCTGCTGGAGTACACCACCGCGCCGGCCACAGAGGAGCAGGCCGAGCAGCTTGAGGTGGCCCCCGGCACCGAGGTCACTCATCTGCGCCGCCTGCGCAGCGCCGACGGCGAGCCGATCGCCCTGATGGACAATCTGCTGCCGGCCGCCATCGCACCGACTCGCGAAGAGCTCGAGCACGCGGGCCTGTACGACCTCCTGCGCGCGCGTGGAATCGTGCCGGCAACCGCCAAGCAGGTGATCGGCGCCCGCAACGCCACCGCCAAGGAGGCCGATGCCCTCGACGAGCGCCGCCGCGCCGCCCTGCTGACCGCCAAGCGCACCACCTATGACGCCACGGGCCGGGTAATCGAGTACGGCAACCACATCTACCGCGCCTCGCGCTACTCCTTCGAGACCTCCCTTTTCACCGGCTGAAGCCGCCCCGCCCTCTGGCCACGCCCCGGGACGGCGCCGCGCAAGCTCCGCCCCCGCCACCACGGGGCGCCTGGCGCCGGGCGGTGACCGGTTCGGGCCACCTGTGCCCGCGAGCTCCGCGGCGCGCAAGACGCCGCCCGCAGCCACCAAGACCTGCCGACGCCCGCCGGCACCAGTCGGCACCCATCGCACTGCCAGTACAAACCTCCCTAGATTTGTCATTACAAATGCTTGACAGCGGCGGCGCTCAGCGCTTGAATTGAGCCAACGGACCACACAGTCGAAGACGCCGGTGGCCCACCCCTCACCCAGGAGCACGCCGATGAGCACTGAATACACCCCCGGGCCCCTTCTCGAGGCCGCCCGCACCACCCCAACCGCACTGTGGAACGACTCCGCCGACCCCGACGAGCTGCGCCAGTCCATCTCCTTCGGCGGCGTAGGCGCCACCTGCAACCCTACGATCGCCTACACCTGCATCAACCAGAAGAAGGAGCGCTGGCTCCCCCGCATCGCCGAGCTCGCCGAGGAGATGCCCGAGGCCAGCGAGTCCGAGATCGGCTGGCAGGTGGTGCGCGAGCTGAGCATTGACGCCGCCAAGCTGCTGGAGCCGATCTTCGAGGAGCACAAGGGGCGCAACGGCCGCCTGTCGATGCAAACCGACCCGCGCCTGGCCCGCTCCGCCAAGGCCTTGGCCGACCAGGCGGAGGAGTTCTCCAAGCTAGCCAAGAACATCATCGTCAAGATCCCCGCCACCGCCACCGGCATCAAGGCCATCGAGGAGGCCACCTACCGCGGAGTGTCCGTGAACGTGACCGTGTCCTTCTCCGTGCCGCAGGCAGTCACCGCGGGCGAGGCGATTGAGCGCGGTCTCAAGCGGCGCGAGGCCGAGGGCAAGGACACCTCCACCATGGGTCCGGTCGTCACGCTCATGGGCGGCCGCCTGGACGACTGGCTCAAGATCGTCGCCAAGCGGGACAACCTGTTCATCGATCCCGGCCACCTGGAGTGGGGCGGCGTAGCCGCCCTGAAGCGCGCCTACCGGGAGTTCCAGTCCCGCGGGCTGCGCGCCCGGGTGCTCTCGGCCGCCTTCCGCAACGTCATGCACTGGTCGGAGCTGGTTGGCGGTGACCTGGTGGTCTCCCCGCCCTTCAAGTGGCAGAAGCTCATCAACGACTCCGGCTACAAGGTTGAGCCCCGGATCGACGTGCCCGTGGCCCCGGAGATCATGGAGACGCTGATGTCGATCCCCGAGTTCGTGCGCGCCTACGAGCCGGACGGCATGACCCCGGAGGAGTTCGACTCCTACGGCGCCACGCGCCGCACACTGCGCGGGTTCCTCCAGGCCGACGCCGACCTGGAGGCCCTGGTGCGCGACGTCATCATGCCGCAGCCGTGAGCCGACCGGTTCCGGGAGCCGAACGCGGGCGGTTCCCGGAACCGGCGCTCGCGCCACCACCTCCTCCCGCACCGCCGGTTCACACCCCGCTTCAATCACATCCGGGCCACCGCAGACCCGTCGCTAACGCGCGCGCTCAGACAGTGCCGCCGCCGCGCACCCACGACCCCGCGCCCACGACCAAGGAAGCTCTCAAAGGAAGTTCGCAGATGCTCAACATCGCCATCATCGGTGCCGGCCGCATCGGCCACGTCCACGCCCGCACCGTAGCCGCACACCCGCAGGCGAAGCTCGCACTGGTGTGCGACCCCTTCGGTGACGCCGCGGAGAAACTGGCCTCCCAGTACGGCGCCCGCTCCTGCAAGGACGCCGAGGAGGTCTTCTCCGACCCGGAGGTCGACGCCGTCGTCGTGGGCTCCCCGACGCCGCTGCACATCCCCCACCTGCTGGCGGCCGCGAAGGCGGGCAAGGCGGTCCTTTGCGAGAAGCCCATCGCCCTGAACATGCAGGACGTCGACTCCGCCCGCACCGAGCTTGACGCCGTAACCACGCCCGTCATGTTCGGCTTCAACCGGCGCTTCGACCCGTCCTTCGCCGCCGTCCGCGCCGCAGTGCGACAGGGGCGGATCGGGGAGCTGGAGCAGTTGACCATCATCTCCCGCGACCCGGCGGCCCCGCCGGCCGAGTACATCAAGGTCTCCGGCGGCATCTTCCGCGACATGACCATTCACGACTTCGACACCGCCCGCTTCTTCCTCGGCGACATCGTCGAGGTCCACGCCGTGGGCCAGCACCTGGATCCGGCCATCGCCGCGACCGGCGACTTCGACGCCGCCGTCGTCACCCTCAAGGCCGCCAGCGGCGCGGTGGCCACGATCATCAACAACCGGCACTGCGCCTCCGGCTACGACCAGCGCCTGGAGGCCTCCGGCCGAGAGGGCGCGCTGCTGGCGGAGAACGTGCGCGCCCACACGGTGCGCCTGTCCAACGCGGAGGTCACCGACGCCCAGGAGCCCTACCTGGACTTCTTCCTGGAGCGCTACGCCGACGCCTACCGGCTGGAGCTGTCGGCCTTCATCGAGGCGGTTGAGGCGGGCACCACTCCCCCGACCGGCATCGCCGACGCCGTCGCCGCCCTGCGCCTGGCCGAGGCCGCCACCGAGTCCGCCCACACCGGGCAGCCCGTGCGGCTGGCCTGACACTCCCGCCCCGCGCCGGCGCCTATCCCGCATCACGGCCTCACGCTTGACCCGGTCGCCCCTCGGGCGCGGCCGGGTCAAGCCGTGGACTCGCGCACGATCAGCTCAGGAGCCACCAGGTAGGCCCAACCGCCCTGCGGGCGCGGCTCGCGGATGACGCCGGCGGGCAGCTCCCCCGGCACCTGCCCAGCCGGGACCCCCGCCAGCTCCGGGTGCACCCGGGCCAGTAGCGTGCGCACCGCCACCTCGGCGATCAGGGCGGCATCCTGACGCACGGTGGTCAAGTCGAATGCGGTGGCGGCGGTTACGGGGATGCCGTCATAGCCGCACACGGCCACGTCCTGCGGTACCCGGACGCCGCGTCGCCGCAGCTCCATAAGCGCGCCCACCGCGGCATGATCGTTGAAGCACACCAGCGCTTCAGGCAGCTCGGCCAGCGCCGCGGCGCCGCGAGCGCCGGCGTCCTCATCCGCCCCGCCGGGAACCACGCGCACCTCATCCGCCAGCCCGTGCGCCGCCATGGCGGCGCGGTAGGCGGCCGCGCGCGGCGCGGAGGCCGACTGCGCACCGCCGTCAAGGTAGACGATGCGGCGCCGTCCGGTTGCGACCAGGTGCTTGATCAGGGCGGTAATGCCGACATCGTCGCGTGAGCGCACCTCGTCGATGCCCGCCACCGCGGTGGTCTGGCACACGACTACGGTCCGCACCCGCGCGCCGGCGCGGCCGAGCTCATGGTCCGGGATGGCCGGATCCACCAGCACCAGCCCCTCGCAGTGATCGGCCAGCAGGGCCCTTACCCCCGCCACGCCGTCACGGTGGGCGGTCACGGCCGCGAGCGCCAGCGAGTGCTCCAGATCGGCACAGGCACGGTACAGGCCGTCAACGATCAGACCCTGGAATGCCTGCCCCACCGCGAAGCCCGCTCCGATTAGCCCGGAGTGGCTGCGCCGCAGCAGGCGCGCGCGAGGATCGGCCACGTAGCCCATCTCGTCGGCTACCCGCAGGATCTCCTCCCGGGTGGCGGCCGCCACACCCGGCGCACCGTTCAGCGCCGCGGACACCGTGGACACCGAGCGGCCGCAGCGTGCGGCGACCATGGCGATGGTCACCCGCGAGACGGCACCGGCGGGCATAGGGCTCCTCTCCACGAGCTACTTCCCTGATGCCAACCACGACCGGCGGCACCCGGCCATCATTCTATGGGTCGGCCGAAGCCGGCAGGGGCGCACGTCCGGAGCGGCGGCGACAGACTCCACGCGCACACGATACCGGCGAATGTCCGGACTAATTTGAACTTCTTTCCCGCACCCCCTTGACTCCGACGCGCGGGCAGAACACACTTGTGGCACCAATTCACGCGCGTGAATTAATGTGGGTCCGTTCCCTTGGCCGACGTCACCGACCGCCTGCCGGCGTCCGGTGCGGCACCGCATGCGATACGGCATGCCATGCGCCCCACGGCCGGCACAGGGTGCAGCACCCGCTTTCACCACCACCGTCAACGAGGACACCAACCATGAATTCCAGCTCACCCCTGTCAGTCGCAGTCATCGGCGCCGGCATGGCCGGCACCACCCACGCCAACGCCTGGCGCCAGGTCGGCACCGTCTACGACCTGGGCCTGCCCAAGATCCGCCTGGCCGCCATCGCCGACGCCTACGAGCCCTTCGCCAAGGACGCCGCCGAGCGCTACGGCTACGAGAAGGCCGTCACCGACTGGCGCGACATCGCCGACGACCCCAACATCGACATCGTCTCCATCGTGGTGGGCAACGCCCTGCACCGCGAGATCGCCGAGGCCATGATCCGCGCCGGCAAGCACGTCCTGTGTGAGAAGCCCCTGGCGGACACCCTCGAGTCGGCCAAGGCGATGGCCGAGGCCGAGAAGGCCGCCGGCACCGTCACCTCCGTCGGCTTCACCTTCCGCCGCAACGCCGCCATCGCCGAGATCGCCAAGTTGGTCCGGGAGGGGCACCTGGGCGAGATCAACCACTTCGAGGGCCGCTACTGGTGCGACTACGGCGTCGACCCCAACACCCCCATGGCCTGGCGCTACTCCGGCCCCATGGGCTCCGGGGCGCTCGGCGACGTCGGCAGCCACCTGATCGACACCGCCGAGACCATTTGTGGCCCCCTGGTCTCCGTATCCGGAGGCGCCATGATGACCTCCATCAAGCAGCGCCCCGTAGCCAAGGGGCACGTCACCCGCGGCACCGCCCTGGACACCACGGATGTGGAGATGGCCGATGTCACCAACGACGACGTCGCCACCTTCACCGGGCACTTCGCCAGCGGCGCGGTGGGCACCTTCTCCTGCTCGCGCGTGGCCTGGAACATGCCCAACGCGCTGATGCTGGACGTGCTCGGCTCCAAGGGACGGGCCTCCTGGGACCTGGCCCGCGCCGGCGAGATCAAGGTCGACGACGTCAACTCCCCCGCCGGCCTGGGCGGCGCCCGCCAGGTGCTGGTCAACCCGACCTTCCCCTACTTCGAGCGCGGCTCCTCCATGGCCTTCGGCGGCGTGGGCCTGACCCAGATCGAGCAGTTCACCTACCAGGCCTACGCCTTCCTCCAGCAGGTAGCCGGCGTCACCGAAGGCGCCCTGCCTCCGTGCGCCACCTTCGCCGACGGCTACCGCGAGATGCTCATCGCCGACGCCGTGGCCACCTCGGCCGCCAATGGCGGCGCCGCCGTCGACATCACCCCCTTCAACAAGTGATCCCCGGGACGCCCGCTGCACCAGGCGGCTCGGCCCTCACCGCAGGTAGCCGAGAGCCGCACCCAAGAACCACACCTACGAGCCACACCCAAGAACTACAAGGAGAAAGCCTCATGGCACTGAACTACGGCGCCTACACCGCCTGCCTTTCCGACCGCCCGCTTCCGGCCGCCCTGGATGTCCTGAAGGAGGCAGGGCTGACCGGCGCCGAGGTCAACGTCGGCGGCTTCATTCCCTCGCCCCACTGCCCCGTTGACGCGCTGCTCGCCTCCCAGGCCGCCCGGGAGGACTACCTGGGCATCTTCGCCGAGCGCGGCATGCGGCTGTCCGGCCTGAACACCTCTGGTAACCCCACATCGCCGCTGCCCGCCGAAGGCATCAAGCACGCCGCGGACCTGCGCAACGCCATCAAGCTGGCGGGCCTGCTCGGCGTCGGGGAGATCGTCACCATGTCCGGCACGCCCGGCACCGACCCGACGGCGAAGTACCCCACCTGGGTCGTCAACCCATGGAACGGCATCGACATGGAGATCCTCGAATACCAGTGGAGCGTGGTCGTGCCCTTCTTCAAGGAGATTGACGCCCTGGCCCGGGACAACGACGTGCAGGTCTGCCTTGAGCTGCACCCCCGCAACCTGGTGTTCAACATCCCCGCCTTCGAGCGGCTGATTGAGGAGACCGGGGCCACGAACATTAAGGTGAACATGGACCCCTCGCACCTGTTCTGGCAGCAGATGGACCCGATCGCCGCCACCAAGCGGCTGGGGAACCTGGTCGGCCACGTCCACGCCAAGGACACCAGGGTGTTCCCCGGTGTGGCCTACCGCGGGGTGCTGGACACCGACTTCGGGCACGTCCCCGCCGAGGCGGAGAACAAGACGCCGGTGGCCTACGGCTACTGGACCACCGCCTGGCCGCAGGATCCCGCCTGGCGCTTCGTCGCCTTCGGCCTGGGGCATGACACGGACTACTGGGCCGAGTTCCTGCGCGCCATCGCGGCGGTGAACCCAGACATGAACGTCAACATCGAGCACGAGGACGCCGAGTACGGCAACGTCGAGGGCCTGCGGCTGTCGGCCACCAACCTGCTTGCGGCGGCCGCCAAGCTCTGAGCACCGAGAGCCAAACACGACCGCCCAAGAAC
>NZ_PIZD01000058.1:66947-82151 GCF_010365615.1 Actinomyces sp. 565 | reverse complement strand
GCCGGGAGGGGCGGGCTGCGGGCCACCACCCGCGGCCCGCCCCTCCCGCCCGCTCCCTCGCCCGCCACGTGACCAAAAAGTCGGACATAAACACCCGCCGTCCGTCTCTGCGGCCCCCACAATCGCGCCAGTTGGGGCAGACTTGTACCAGGCGCGCGGCGGCCACCCGCGGCGCACCCCACTCGACGTCGAGACGCAGATAAAGGACAGCTACACCGTGGCGCGCAGTATTTACATCGCCTCCCCCAATGCCAGCACCGGCAAGTCGACCGTGGCCCTGGGCCTGGTCGCCTCCCTCACCAAGGTTGTGGCTAAGGTCGGCGTCTTCCGGCCCTTTGTCGCCTCCCGCGAGGACGAGCCCTTCCTTGAGCTGCTGCTGCGCCGCTGCGGCTCGAATACCCCGGCGGCGCAGTGCATCGGGGTGACCTGGGACGAGTTCCACGCCGACCCCGATGAGTCGTTGTCACGCATCGTCGCCGCCTACCGGGCGGTGGCCCGCGACCACGACGTCGTCATCATCGACGGCTCGGACTTCTCCGACGTGGTCGGCAACCCCGAGCTGTCCCTCAACGCCCGCGTAGCCGCGAACATCGGCGTGCCCGTGCTGCTGGTGGTCTCCGGGCAGGGCGACCCCGAGGACGTGCGCGGCAGCGTGGAGGTCTCCATGGCCGAGATCGCCGACAACCACGCCCGCACCGTCGCCGTAGTAGCCAACAAGTGCCCCGCGGGCACGCGTGCGGAGGTGGCCGCGGCGCTGGCGGGGCTGGAGGGCGTGGCCACCACGACCCTCCCCGAGGTGCCGCTGCTGGGCGCCCCCTCGGTGCGCGAGGTCATGAACGCCGTCGAGGGCACTCTCATCAGCGGGGATGACGCGCTGCTCGAGCGCGAGGCCGAGGGCGTGCTCATCGCCGCCATGGACGTCTCCCACGTGCTTGAGCGCCTGAATGAGGGCCAGGTGGTCATCGTCCCCGCCGACCGCTCCGCCGCACTGATCTCCCTGGCCGCCGCCCAGGCCTCTACCGGCTTCCCGAACCTGGCCGGGCTGGTGCTCAACGGCGGCTTCGAGGTGGCGGAGCACGCACTGCGCCTGATCCGGGGACTGCGGCTGCCGCTGCCGGTCATGACCTCCCCGCTGGACACCTTCGCCGCCGCGTCGGTGGCCGGCTCCTTGCAGGGCGGGCTGGGGCAGGCCTCTTCCCGCAAGCTCGACGTCGCGGTGACCACCTTCGAGCAGGAGGCCGACGTCGACGCCCTACTGGCCGCCCTGGAGGTGGAGCCCAGTGAGGTCGTCACCCCCATCATGTTCCAGGCCGAGCTGATCGAGCGCTCCCGCGCCGACCGCCGCACCATTGTCCTGCCCGAGCCCGACGACGACCGCATCCTGCGCGCGGCCGACGTCATCGCCCGCCGCGGCATCGCGGACCTGATCCTGCTGGGAGACGAGACCACGGTGCGGGCGCGGGCCGCCGAGCTGGGACTGGATATCTCCGCGGCCCGCGTAGTGCCCACCGACAGCCCCGAGCTACTGGAGAAGTACGCCGCGGAGTTCGCCCGCCTGCGCGCCAAGAAGGGCGTCACGCTGGAGCAGGCCCGCGAGCGGGTCCAGGACGTGTCCTACTTCGGCACCATGATGGTGCACATGGGCGACGCTGACGGCATGGTCTCGGGCGCAGCCCACACCACCGCCCACACCATCGTCCCCTCCTTCCAGATCATCAAGACCAAGCCGGGCACCTCCATCGTCTCCTCGGTGTTCCTGATGCTGTTGGAGGACCGGGTGCTGGTGTACGGCGACTGCGCCGTCAACCCCGACCCCACCGCCGAGCAGCTGGCCGATATCGCCATCTCCTCCGCCGAGACCGCTCGCCAGTTCGGCGTGGAGCCGCGCGTGGCCATGCTGTCCTTCTCCACCGGCACCTCCGGCAAGGGCGCGGACGTGGACAAGGTGCGCGAGGCCACCGAGATCGTGCGGGAGAAGGCGCCGGAGCTCGCCGTCGAGGGGCCGATCCAGTATGACGCCGCCATCGATCCGACCGTCGCCGCGAAGAAGGCCCCCGGTTCGGAGGTGGCCGGCCGCGCCAACGTATTCATCTTCCCGGATCTGTCCAGTGGCAACATCGGCTACAAGGCCGTGCAGCGCTCGTCCGGCGCCGTCGCCATCGGACCGGTGCTGCAGGGCCTGAACAAGCCCGTCAATGACCTCTCCCGCGGCGCGCTGGTGGAGGACATCGTCAACACGGTGGCCATCACCGCCGTCCAGGCCCAGGCCTGACCCGGGAGGGGCCGCGGCACTGCACCGGCCCCGCCCCTCGAGTTTTGTCTCTTCCGACCCGCAGAAAGGCTCATTGTGACCACCCGGACCGTCCTCGTCATCAACTCCGGCTCCTCCTCCATCAAGTACCAGCTCGTCGACCCCGACTCCGGCCGCTCCCTGGCGTCCGGGCTTGTTGAGCGCATCGGTGAGGAGACCGGCACGATCATCCACCGCCATGCCGGTGAGAAGACCCAGCTGGACGAGCCGGTGCCCGATCACGGCTTCGGCCTGTCGGAGGTGCTGCGCCTATTCGACGAGGAGGGTCCGGCCCTGTCCGAGGCGAACATTGTGGCCGTGGGCCACCGGGTGGTCCAGGGCGGCCGCTACTTCTCCGGCCCCGCCCTGGTGGATGAGGACGTAATCACCAAGATCAGCGAGCTGGTGCCGCTCGGTCCGCTGCACAACCCCGCTCACCTGAAGGGCATCGAAGTCGGCCTGGAGCTGCTGTCCGACGTACCGCACGTGGCCGTGTTCGACACCGCCTTCTTCCAGGACCTGCCGGAGGAGGCGGCCCGCTACGCCCTCAAGCGCGAGGTCGCCGACAAGTACTCCATTCGCCGCTACGGCGCGCACGGCACCAGCCACCAGTTCGTCTCCGGCGAGGTATCCCGGCTGCTGGGTCGCGATGATCTAAAGCAGATCGTGCTGCACCTGGGCAATGGGGCCTCCGCCTCCGCCGTCGTGGCCGGACGAGCCGTGGATACCTCCATGGGCCTGACCCCGCTTGAGGGCCTGGTCATGGGCGGGCGCACCGGCGACATCGACCCGGCGGCCGTGTTCCACCTGGGGCGTGTGGCCGGCATGAGCGTGGATGAGATCGACTACCTGTTCAACCGCGAGTCCGGCATGAAGGGCCTGGCCGGGGACAACGACATGCGGGAGGTGTGGAAGCGCATCGACGCCGGCGAGCAGGACGCCCGCGACGCCATGGACATCTATCTGCACCGCCTGGTGAAGTATGTAGGCGCGTACACCGCCGTCATGGGTGGCCTGGACGCGCTGACCTTCACCGCCGGCATCGGTGAGAATGATGCCCGCCTGCGCGCCGAGCTGGTTGAGCGCCTGGGCTTCATGGGCATGCGGCTCGACGCCGAGAAGAACGCCGCCCGCTCCGACGAGGGGCGTGTGGTGTCTACCCCGGACTCGGCCATCGCCGTGCTGGTCTACCCCACCAACGAGGAGCTGGCCATCGCCCGCCAGGCCATGACCCTCATCTGACCCTCATCTGACCCCCATCTGACACGTGCCGGGACGTTACCCCCCTGGCGCATTCCTACCGCACGTATGCCTTTTCGGAGCTTCTCCCCTAGTGGTTCTGGGGCTTGCGCGCCTAGGTGGCCTGCTGGGGGAGGCGGTGACGCTCATGCGGTTGTCAAAATCGATGACAATCGCCTCCTACGCCCGCTAGGAGTGATGCGGCGCCCGCATGATTCCAAGGCTTTGTCCGCTGGGCTCGACGCCGTCCGCGGCGTTTGTCATCATTTTTGACACCCCAGGCGCTCGTCCGGCACCCACCCCCAACGGCTTGTGTCCGATCAGCAGGTAGGACCGCCGGGACCAGCCCGGTGAACACCCGGCTGCACCGCCAGCGGCACCACCACAGCACCCGGCCAGCTCCCTCGCCGCAAACCCTGCCTGACGACACGGGGTCAGTCAGAAGCCGGAGGCCTGACTCGTACGTGAGAGCCGAAGCCGTCCCCACGGTTAAAAGAGCGTCCCGGTCTCCGCAGACGCTTGCTGCTCACGCCCGGGAACCGGACCAGCCGCGTCAGTGAGCTGCTGCGCACCGGCGGTTCCGCCTAGGTTGGGCGACACGTCGCCGGGCCGAGTCCAGCCGGGGCCGACGGGAACGGCCGTGCCCCGCTGGTAGGCGGTGGCGGCGGCGCGGGCGCGCTGGTCGGCGGCCTCGTTCATGGGGTGGCCGACGTGACCGCGCACCCACTCGAAGCGCACCTCGCGCCCCCGCATAGCCACATCCAGCTGCTTCATGAGGTCATCATTGAGGACCGGCTTGCCGTCGCCCTTGCGCCAGCCGCGGCGCTTCCAGCCGTGGATCCACTTGGTCAGGGAGTTGATGACGTACTGGGAGTCCGCCTGGATGAGCAGCTCCTCCCCGGCCAGGCCCGCCTGCGCCGTCGCCCGCAGCAACTCCAGCACGGCGGTGAGCTCACCGCGGTTGTTGGTGGAGTTCTCCCAGCCGCCCGCCGCCCAGCAGTCCTCATCAACGTACCAGGCCCAGCCGGCCGGTCCGGGGTTTCCCAAGGCGGAGCCGTCCGCCGCGGCGATGATCGTCATAGGCCGCACCCTACCGGCTCCCGCAAATACCGGACGCGCCACCCGTGCCCGCCTCGGGGAGGCGGACGGCAGGTGGCGCGTCCGGTATTGCTGCTACTTCAGGCGTCGAGGTCGGTCTCGAGGAGGGCCTTGAGCTCCTCCAGGGCACCGTCGGCGCCGTCGGCGTCGGAGGCGAGAGTGACGACGTCGCCGAAGCCGGCGCCGAGCGTCATAACGCCCAGGATGGAGGAGGCGTCAACGGGAGCGCCGCCCTCCTTGGCGATGGTGACGGGCACACCCTTCTCGGCGACAGCCTTGACGAAGGTTGCGGCGGGGCGGGCGTGAAGGCCGACCTTGGAGGCGATTGTGGCGGTGACCTGGGCCATATGTACTCCTTAGAGAGAACCGGGATCAGCACCCGGGATGCAGGGATTGCACCTGTGCACTGATATGAACCAGCACGACGGCTGATGTCAGGCTCACACTACCCGACTTCGCCGCCCCGTGGCTGCGAATAACGCCACGAATACGGTCCGCGCGCCAATTACCGCCCGGATCGCCGTGCCACTCGCCTGCCATTCGCCGCTTCGCCGACCTGCAACTGGCCGCTCAATCACCGTGCACGGACGTCTCGAACAGCAGATTGACCTGATCGTTGTAGCTGCTCAGCGTGGACGCCGGCACGCGATCCACCCAGACCGCATCCACCGCCGGGGTGATGATCGCACTGACGTCGGCACCGAAATAGGTAAGCGGGAAGAAGAAGGTCTGCCCGCCCTCCTCCAGGTGCACCGTGAAGGCGTCGGTTGACAGCCCGGTCTCCTCAAACACCCCGATGGCCTTCTCCGTAGAGGAGGAGATCGCCGGGAACACGATCCCGTAGGAGGCGACAATGTCCTGCGCCTCAGCGGTCCCCAGGAACGCCACCCACTGGGAGGCCAGGTCCACCTTGTCGGAGTCCTTCACGATGGAGTCTCCCAGGCCGTTAAACAGCGACGCACGGTTGCCGTTCGGCCCGATCGGGGTCGGGGCGATGCCCACATTGATGTCCAGGCCCGCGAAGGTGTTGAACATCCACGCCCCATGGATGGCCATCGCGATCGATCCGGAGCCGAGCTGGATGTCCGTGCTGGTGGCGTCCGAGAAGGCACCGTTGGGGTTCAGATACCCCTTGTCCACCAGGCCGAAGTACCAGTCCAGGGTGCGCTGGAAGTCGTCCTCGTCGTAGCGGTAGTGGGTGCCCCAGGTCTCCTGGTCCGTGTAGTGCCAGTCCCCCACCGTGGCAGTGAAGGGGCTCCACTGGGTCTGTCCGTCGCTGGAGCCGGAGTCCTGGATGCCCAGGCCGTAGACCGCCACATGCTTGGGATCGAAGCCCTCCTCGTCACCACGCACCCCGTTGCGGTCCACGGTGAGCCGGGCGAGGATACGCTCGAAGCTGCCGCCGTCGTCGGGATTCCACTGGCAGGCCTGGATCTCCTCCTCGGAGACTCCGGCCTGGGCGAGCATGTCCTGGTTGTAGAACAACGCCACCGTGTCCCAGTCCTTGGGGCAGCCGTACTGGCGACCGTCCTCTCCCTTCCACAGGTCCAGTAGGCCCTCCTGGAAGGCGGACTCGTCGACGCCGGACCAGGCGGGCTGCTCGTCGAGCGGAACCAGCACGTCCAGATCGACGAACTGCGCGAACTTCGCGATGTGGTCCACGAATACGTCCGGGCCGGTGCCGGCAATGAAGCCGGCCGTGAGCTTGGTCCAGTAGTCGCCCCAACCGATCTGGGTGATGTTGACGGTTATGCCCGTCTTCTCCTTGAAGCGGTCCGCGCAGGCCTGGTACGCCGGTTCCTGGCTGGCATCCCACATCCAGTAGTCGATGGTGTTGGACTTGGCCTGCTCGTCATTGCCGGAGCAGGCCGCGAGCGTCAGCGCCGCAGCTCCGGCGATTGCGCCTGTGAACAGGCCGCGGCGAGTGAGCATGAGCTTGTTGTTCATCTGGTCCCTCACTTGATTCCGGTGAAGCCGATGGAGTTGACGACGCGCTTGGCCGCTGCCATGAACAGCAGCAGCATCGGCAGGGCGGCCACGAGCGTGGCGGCCATGAGGCCGGACCAGTCGGTGCCGGAGGTGGGTGCCTGGGACCGGAATACGGCCACGGCCACGGTAAGTACCCGGGAGGAATCCGTGTAGGAGACCAGCAGTGGCCAGAAGTAGTCATTCCAGGCGGTGATGTAGGTGATGATCGCCAGGGTGGAGATGGGCGCGCTGGCCATCGGCAGGATGAGCTGGAAGAACACGCGGATCTTCGAGGCGCCGTCGAGCAGGGCCGCCTCCTCCAGCTCCCTGGGGATATTCATGAAGAACTGCCGCAGGAAGAACACCGCAAAAGGCGTCATGAACATGGTGGGCAGGGCGACGCCCAGCAGGTTGTCGATGAGCCCGATCTGCTTGACCAGCACGAAGTTGGGCAGCAGCGTGAAGATCGAGGGCACCATCAGCGCCGCCAGGAACAGTGTGAACACGGCGTCCCGGCCGCGCCAGCGCAGGCGGGCAAAGGAGTAGGCCGCCATGGCGGAGAAGAACACCTGGCCGGCGGTCACCAGCGTGGCCACGATTACCGAGTTGCGCAGGTAGATCCAGAAGTTCATGGAGGCACCGGAGCCGCCGTCGGCCAGGGCCTCCTCGGTGGACTGCATGCCGAATACGCGGGCGAAGCCGCGCAGGTTGATGTCAACCGGCAGGATTGAGGTGGGGTCAGAGGTGATGCCGGCGTTGGAGGACAGCGCGGTGCGCAGCACCCAGTAGAAGGGCAGGATCGTGACGACCATGACCAGCGCCATGAAGATCCAGGCGATCACCCGGCCAACCGACAGGCCGCGCTTGTCCGAGCGTCGCTGCTCGGTCTTGGCGCCTGCTGTCACGCCGGTACTTGTGGTGGTGAGAGCGCTCATGGTTAGTCGTTCCTCTCAGTCCAGGTCCGTCTCGCCCGCACGGGTCATGCGGTACTGGAGAATCGTGATCGCGGCCAGGACGATCAGCAGTCCCACCGCCATGGCGGAGGCGTAGCCGAACTGGAAGCGTCCGAAGGCCATGTCGTAGATGTAGTACTGCAGTACGCGGCTGGCATTGACCGGGCCACCCTGGGTGGTAACCGAAACGGTGTCGAACACCTGGAAGGACCCGATCATCGTCATGATCAGCACCAGGGCCAGGATGGGCCGCAGCAGTGGCACCGTGATCCTCCAGAACATGGTCCACTCGCTGGCGCCGTCCATCTTGCCGGCCTCGTAGACCGTGTTCGGGATCGACTGCAAGCCCGCGAAGATAAGCAGGGCGGTGTAGCCCACGTGCCGCCACACATTGATCATCGCGATCGTGGGGATCGCCAGGGACGAGGAGAAGAAGTTGACGCTCTCCCCGGTGATGGCCGAGATGATCTCATTGGAAATGCCCAGCGTATTATCCAGGATCCACAGCCACAGCATGGCGACGACGACGTTGGACACCAGGTAGGGGGTCAGCACGATCGAGCGCACCAGGGTGGACTGCGTCAACCGCTGCATGAGCACGGCAATGATCAGCGCCAGGACGGTCTGGAAGCCGATATTGATCAGCACGTACTCCAGGGTGACGCGCACGGCGTTCCAGAAGATCGAGTCGCCGATCATGCGCTGGTAGTTGGCTAGCCCCGTGAACTGCTCCGGGGTCAGCAGGTTGTACTCGGTGAATGACAGCCAGATGCCCCGGATGAGGGGCCAGATGTAGAAGGCGATCAGACCGATGCCGGCGGGAATGATGAAGGCGATGCCCAGCAGGCGGTCATCCTTCGGTTTCCTGCGCAGCGCCGGTGCAGCCGCGGCGGTCGCTGTGGACATGTACGGTGCTCCGTTCCTGGCGGTGAAATGGGATTGGGAATACAAGACGGACAACGGCGCGTGGGCGGGGCGTCGCCCGCGCGCGCCGCGGTCCGCGGCGGATACGCAAGCGGGTCCGCGCCCGCTTCGCTGCCTCAGACGGCGGTGACGCGCACCAGCAGCGAGTGGTCGGGATGGATGACTGGCAGCGAGAGCCCCGTGGTCGCCAGGTACGAGCCTGGCAGCACCACGCCCTCCGGGCGGGTCCAGGCGGCCTGATACATGTGCCCCTCGTACAGGGGTGTTGCCAGCTGCACCCGGTAGGTGCGCTCCGGGTCCAGGCCGGGCAGTGGCCGGGGGGCGCCCGGCCAGGTGAGCGCCTGCCCCAGGCCGGTCAGTCCGAACAGGGCCTCTGAGCGGTCCGGGGCGACGACGCCCTGGATGCGCACGGCGTCGTCCTCATCGACGTCGGCGTGGACCACGGTGCCGGAGTGCAGCAGGGGGCGCAACTGCTTGTGCAGGGCGATCAGCTCGGCGAGGCCCCGCTTGTCCGCGTCGGTGGCGCTCAGCAGGTCCCACTCAACACCCATATGCCCCCACAGGGCGGTGGCGGCGCGGAAGGAGACGTCGAGGCTGCGCAGCGTGGTGTGGTCCCGGCCGGCACCGACGTGGGTGCCGATCAGCTCGGGAGGCAGCAGCGTCATGGTGCCGCGGTTGATGTTGGCGCGATCATGGGCGTCGTTGCAGTCGGAGGTCCACACGCGCTGGGTGTGCTCGATTATCCCCAGGTCGATGCGCCCACCGCCACCGCAGCAGGACTCGATCTCCAACCCCGGGAAGCGCTCGTGAAGGGCGTCCAGGAGGCGGTACAGGGCCAGGGTCTGCTCGTGGACGGCCGGGGCGCCGTAGCGGGTGCCGAGTGCGGCGTTGGGGGCCATGTGCCCGGCGGCGAGCACCGTGGAGTTGTGGTCCCACTTGATGTAGGCCAGGTCCAGCCGCTCCACCAGGTCGCTGATGGCCTGATACAGGTAGTCCCAGGCGCCGGGTGCGGTCAGGTCCAGGACCCGCTGGTTGCGGTGCTCCACCGCGCCGCCGGCGCCGTCGGACAGGACCCAGTCCGGGTGGGCGCGGGCCAGGTCGGAGTCGAGGTTGACCATCTCCGGCTCGAACCACAGCCCCAGCTCCATGCCGAGGGAGCGCACGTGCTGCGCCAGCGGTTCCAGCCCGGTGGGCCAGACCTCCGCGGAGACCTGCCAGTCCCCCAAGCCGGAGGTGTCGTCGCGGCGGGACCCGAACCAGCCGTCGTCAATGACGAAGCGCTCAATGCCGATTGCCGCGGCCTCGTCGGCCAGGGCCTTGAGGGTGTTCAGGTCGTGTTTGAAGTAGACGGCCTCCCAGATATTGAGCAGGACCGGCCGGGGCCGCGACGGATAGGAGGGCAAGGCACGCACGTGGGCATGCGAGCGGGCGGCCAGGGCGTCCAGGCCCTCACCCCAGGAGCCGACTACCCACGGGCTGGTGTAGCTCTGGCCGGGGCCGAGCACGACCTCGCCGGGTTGGAGCAGCTCCCCCGCCCCGAGCAGCCGGTAGCCCTGCTGCGGATGGGACGCCAATGCGCGGGTATTGCCCGACCAGGCGAGGTGAACGGCGTGTACTCGGCCGCGGCGCCAGCCGAAGCCGGGCGTGCCCGCGGCCAACCAGGTTGCGGCGTCGTGCCCCGTGCGCCCCTCCCAGGACTCCCGCAGGCGGGTGCCGGGGGCGAAGGGGGTGCGGACCGGCTGGCGCTCAAAGGCGTGGTGACCGGTGAAGTCCAGCAGCTCGGTGGCATCGGAGGGCACCGGCAGCACGGGGGCGATCTCGTCGACCTCCAGCGGCGCGGCGCCGGGGCCTGCGGTATCGGCGACCTCGGCGCGCAGGCGGACGATACCGGTCGGCTCCAGCCGCAGCACGGTGGTCAGCTCGATCCCGTGGACCGGATCGGTGGCGGTGGAGGTGACGACGTCGGCCCACCCGCCGGGCGCCTCGACGGTCTCGACGCTGTGGTTGACGGACTCGGGGTGCACGGAGAAGGCGGAGCCGTCCGCGCGGTGCAGCAGGACGGCCGGGCGAGCCGACCAGCCCAGGTGCGGCAGCGGCAGCACGGGCAGGTCCGGCGTGGTCCAAGTCTGGTTGGAGCCGGTGCTCGTGTTCTGGGCGATGCCGACATCGGCCAGCGCCGCGCCGTCGAGCTCGCCCAGGTCCTCACCCCAGTGGCGGACCACCGGGTGACGGTCGGGTAGGAGGCTCAGGACCAGCGAGGTGCCGCCGCGGCGCAGGTGGACGATGGGGGAATCGGGCACGGGGTCTCCTTTGACATGGGCAGAATCGCGGACGAGTTACGAGTGCAGCCCGATTGGTGGGGTGCCGCGACGCCGCGGCGCGGGATGCGAGATTATTTTATAGTCGAAGAAATACGTGACGTCAAGCATGCGCAGCCTGACCGTAACCTCCACCGCGACACGCTCCACAAACCGGATGCGGTGCCGCCGACCCGCCCCAACGGCCCCCGCCGCCGGCTGCGTCAGCTCGGCTCGTATGGGGCCACCACGATCTCAACCCGCTGCAGCTCCTTGACATCGGCGTATCCGGTGGTGGCGAGCGTGCGCCGCAGGGCACCCATGAGGTTCAGGGTGCCGTCGGCGCGGTCCGAGGGTCCGGACAGGATCTGCTCCATGGTGCCCACCGTGCCCACGTGGCTGCGGTAGCCGCGGGGCAGCCGCTCATGGCGGGCCTCGGCGCCCCAGTGGTAGCCGCCGCCGGGGGCCTCCTGGGCACGGGCGAGTGCGGCGCCGAGCATAACGGCGTCGGCACCGCAGGCGATGGCCTTGACGACGTCGCCGGAGTTGCCGACCGAGCCGTCGGCAATGACATGCACGTAGCGCCCGCCGGACTCGTCCATGTAGTCACGGCGAGCCGCTGCGACGTCGGCGACGGCAGTGGCCATGGGCATGTGGAGGCCGAGGACCTGCCGCACGGAGGAGGAGGCACCTCCGCCCTGGCCAACCAGCACACCCGCCGCGCCGGTGCGCATCAGGTGCAGGGCCGCGGTGTAGGTGGTCACGCCGCCGACCACCACGGGCACGTCCAGCTCGTAGATGAAGCGCTTGAGGTTCAGGGGCTCGACCGACCCGGAGACGTGCTCGGCGGAGACGACCGAGCCGCGGATGACCAGCAGGTCGACGCCGGCGTCGACGACGGTGCGCCAGTGCCGCTGGGTCTGGGAGGGGCTGAGGCGCCCGGCGACGACAACTCCTGCCTGCCGGATCTCCTCCAGGCGGGAGGCGATGAGCTCGGGGCGCACCGGGGGACGATAGACGTCCTGAAGCACGGCGGTGGCCTGCTCGGGTGCGGCGGAGCGGATGCGCTCAAGGGCGGGGGTCGGGTCCTCGTAGCGGGTCCACAGCCCTTCCAGGTCCAGGACGCCGATGCCGCCGAGCCGCCCAACCAGAATCGCCGTCTCGGGGCTCATCACCGAGTCCATGGGCGAGGCCATCACCGGCAGGTCCACGTGGTAGGCGTCCAGCTGCCAGCCGACGCGCACATCGCGCACGTCACGGGTGCGGCGCGCCGGAACCAGTGCAATGTCATCGAAGGAATAGGCCTGGCGGGCGCGCTTGTCCCGCCCGATCTCGATCTCACCGCTCACGAAGAGCATCGTAGCTGGCACGCAGCGCGGACAACCGCCGCGAACTCCGGTAAGCTGCTCCCCATTCTCCTCGGCTTGCAGGCGCGGTGGTTGCGCGAGGTCTGCTACTACGCCCGTTGGACGTTAACAACGCCACTTAACGGCCTGCTGTATACCTCCCAGCCCTTCAGCAGGCCGTTAACAGGCGTTGTTAACCCCGAAGTGGCGTAGCAGATGGCCCCGCTTCCGGGCACGAGGATCAGGTGGCTAGGTGGGGTGGGGGCTGGTTGTGCGTTGGCGACCTTGACGGGGTCCACTGTCCGCTTCGCCGGCCCGTCGTGCCCGCGCCCGGCATGCGACGCGGCGCTCGGGCACGGACCCGGCCGGGTCCCGGCACTCCACTTGGAGCGGGTTTCCGCGGTTGGACCGCCTGAGAGCGCGTTTCAGGCGGCCAACGGCGCGCGGGCGGTCCCACTGCGGGCCGCTCCTGTTTCCAAGCCTGTCCCGACCGCAGAATCATGTTCACACCGGCGCGGCCTGTGCCGGTTGCGCTATTCGTGTCAGTGGGCGGTGGCACACTCGGCATATGAGCGAGCAACCAGTATCCAATCCGGCCACGGCGCCCGACTCCTGGGCCGACGGCCCACTGCTCGGGTTCGACACCGAGACCACCGGCGTCTCCCCCACCACGGACCGGCTGGTGACGGCTGCACTGGTCGCCCGCGGCCCGCGTGGCGCGGACGGCGCCCGCCCGCAGCGCATCACCACCTGGCTTGCGGACCCGGGCGTGGAGATCCCCGACTCCGCCTCCGCCGTACACGGCATCTCCACTGCGCGCGCCCGCGCCGAGGGCCGCCCGGTTGACCAGGTGCTGGAGGAGGTGGCAGCGGCGCTGACCCAGGCGATGTCGGCCGGCACGCCTGTGGTTGCATACAACGCGGCCTATGACTTGGCCCTGCTGGAGACGGAGCTAGTCCGCCACGGCCTGCCCACCGTGCGCCAGCGGCTCGGCAGAGAGCTGGGCCCCGTGGTGGATCCACTCGTGATCGACCGGAGGGTGAACCGCTATCGCAAGGGCAAGCGGCGTCTGACGGACCTGTGCGCGTTCTACGGCGTGGATCCCCAGGCGGGCGGCCTGCACACGGCCGAGGTGGACGTGGTGGCCACGCTGGACGTACTGGACGCCATGGCCTACGCCCACCCGGAGATCGCCCGTATTCCGCGCACGGAGCTGATGTCCTGGCAAGCGGCGGCGCACCGTGACTGGGCGGTTTCCTTCAACGAGTTCCTGCGCCGCCGTGGCCGCACGCCCGACGTCAACACCTCCTGGCCACTGCCCGACGGCATGTGAAGGCGCCGCCGGCGGACCGGCTCCCCAGGGCTCCGGCACGCCCGGTGAAGGCGCGCGGCGCGCCCAGCCAGCGCCCAGCCCAGTCAGGGCCCACCGCGTGCACGGCGATACCTCACGGCGTGCCCAGCGAAGACGCGCGGCGCGCCCAGCCAGCGCCCGCCGCGAGCGCAGTGATTCCTCACGGAACGCCCAGGTCAGGACTCGCGGCCGGTGTAGTTGGGAGCCTCGACGGTCATCTTCACGTCGTGCGGGTGGGACTCCTTGAGCCCGGCCGCCGTGATGCGCACGAACTGGCCGTTGGCCTTCAGCTCGGGGATGGTGCGCGCCCCCACGTAGAACATCGACTGGTGCAGCCCGCCGACCAGCTGGTAGACGACGTCGGCCAGCGCCCCGGAGAAGGGCACCTGCCCCTCGATGCCCTCGGGGATGATCTTGTCATCCCCGGAGACGTCGGCCTGGAAGTAGCGGTCCTTGGAGTAGGACTTGCGGCCGCGCGAGCTCATCGCCCCGAGCGACCCCATGCCCCGGTAGCGCTTCCACTGCTTGCCGTTGACAAATACGAGGTCCCCCGGGGACTCGGCACAGCCGGCCAGCAGGGAGCCCAGCATGACGGTGTCGGCCCCGGCCACCAGGGCCTTGGCGATATCGCCGGAGTACTGCAGGCCGCCGTCGGCGATCAGCGGCACGTCTGCGGGAGTGCAGGCGCGGGCAGCCTCGTACACGGCAGTCACCTGGGGCACGCCAACGCCGGCCACCACACGGGTGGTGCAGATCGAGCCCGGCCCGACCCCCACCTTGACGGCGTCAACACCGGCGTCAATGAGCGCCTGCGCGCCCTCACGGGTGGCCACATTGCCGCCGATCACCTCGATGCCGGAGAAGGCCGGGTCGTGCTTGATCCGGGAGATCATCTCCAGGGCCAGCTTGGCACCACCGTTGGCGGTGTCCACCACGATCACGTCCACGCCGGCCTCGGCCAGGGCGCCGGCACGCTCCCAGGTGTCGCCCCAGTAGCCGACGGCGGCGCCGACCACCAGACGGCCCGCCTCGTCCTTGGTGGCGTTGGGGTACTGCTCGGTCTTGACGAAGTCCTTAACGGTGATCAGCCCGGACAGGCGGCCGTCGGCGTCGATGATCGGCAGCTTCTCGATGCGGTGCTCGGCCAGCAGCGCCTTGGCGTCCTCGCGGGAGATGCCGGCCGGGCCGGTGATCAGCCGTTCGCGCGGGGTCATGCACTCGCGCACCGTCAGGGTGTCCCAGCGCTCGGTAGGCACGAAGCGCAGGTCACGGTTAGTGATGATGCCCAGCAGGTTCCCGGCGTCGTCGACGACCGGCAATCCGGACACCTTGTATTGGCCGCACAGCTCGTCCAGCTGGGAAATGGTGGCGTCCGGGCCCACCGTGACCGGATCGGAGACCATGCCGGACTCCGAGCGCTTAACCCGACGCACGTGCTGGGCCTGCTCCTCGATCGACAGGTTGCGGTGCAGGATGCCGATGCCGCCCTGCCGGGCCATGGCGATGGCCATGTCGGACTCGGTGACGGTGTCCATGGCGGCGCTCAGCAGCGGGGTGGCCAACGAGATCTTACGGGTCAGGCGGGAGGTCGTATCGACTTCGGAGGGGATGACGTCGGTGAGCCTGGGCAGCAGGAGGACGTCGTCGTAAGTCAGGCCGGTGGGTGCGAAGATGTCGGGGCTGGTGATCGGGTCGCTCACGGAATCATCGTAGAACCCGCGCGGCGAGCGACGCACGT
>NZ_PIZD01000058.1:5570-66609 GCF_010365615.1 Actinomyces sp. 565 | reverse complement strand
CAGGCACGTGCCTGCCACCCCACAACGAGCTATGGCGAAACGCCGGCGAGCTACCGGTCAGCGGGTGACGACCGCCAGGACGTCGCGGGCGGACAGGATCAGGTAGTCCTCGCCGTCGTACTTGACCTCGGTGCCGCCGTACTTGGAGTAGATGACGACGTCGCCCTCTGCGACGTCGACGGGGATGCGCTTGCCGGAGTCGTCGACACGGCCCGGGCCCACGGCCACGACCTTGCCCTCCTGCGGCTTCTCCTTGGCGGTGTCCGGAATGACCAGACCGGACGCGGTGGTCTGCTCGGCCTCGACCGTCTGCACGACGATGCGGTCCTCGAGCGGCTTGATGGAGATCGACATGTCGTTCTCCCCTTCTCGCTTCTTGATTGGCGGGTAAATGACTGGTTGCCGCATCCCGGGGTGTCGAGCCGCCGTCGCGGGGGTCGGTCCGGCACGGATGATGCGGGTCACGCGGGGTCGCCTAAGCGCCTCGCGCACCACAGCAGAATCTACGCGCGGCTTTAGCACTCAGTCAACGCGAGTGCTAAAGCAGTCATGGCGGTTCGCCGTAGGCGTGCTCCGCCAGGCGCCCGCCACCCAACACGTCCTGCCCCTAGCCGAACCACCTTCGGCATTGCGGCAATGCGCCGGGCCGACGGGCGGCCCCGCTGCCTCTCCCAGCCTACCCGCGGGCGGCTCACGCCGCCCTGGCGGCCCGTGTCCAGGCGATGGCCTCGTCCACGCTGGTCTCCCGGTCCCCTAGCAGCGGGGTGCGATCGGTGAGTACGTCCCAGCCGGCCTTCACCGCCGCCCCGCGCTCCCGCAGCCAGCTGTATGCCCAGGTGGAGCGGTTGGCGCGGGCGCGCACGTCACCCACTCCGGATGCATCCACGCCCACGGCCCGGCACACCGCCACCGCACGCGCCTCGTGGAAGTCCTGGCTGACCACAATCGCCTCGGAGACGCCAAACACCTTCCGGGCCCGCACGCAGGTGGCGTAGGTGTCGAAACCTGCATAGTCCACGGCGATCGCCCCGCTCGGAATCCCTATGGACACCAGGTACTCGTACATGGCGATGGGCTCGTTGTAGCTGGCCTGGCCGTTGTCGCCGGACACGAGGATGGCCTCCACCCGCCCGGACTCGTACAGGTCAGCGGCCACGTCCAGCCGGTAGCGCAGCCACGGAGACGGCTCCCCGGAGGAGTACACCGACGCGCCCAGGACGACGGCGACCGGCGCGACCGCATCATCATCCGCGGCCCCGTGGTCCGTCACGTGCCCCGCGGCTGCAGCCCATACCCAGGCATTGGGCAGCGCCACCACCGCCACCGCGAGCGCAACCAGCCCGCCCAGGGCCCAGCGCCAGCGGCGTCGTCTGTCGCGTCGTGCCACGCGATTCCTCCTTCGTCTGCCCCGGTTCGCCCAGCCAGCGGCTAGGGAGTGGGGCTTTTGTGGTGTGCCAGTGATGCCCTGCAGGCGTCACCCCGTACGGACGTGTCAGCGTAGCGGCATAGGGAGCCGGCGTCGGGGATGTTCGCCTCCGGCAGCGCATCGGGACCGTGCGCGCAGCGGAGCGCCGCCACCTGGAGCCCCGGGGGAGGTAGCATTCACCAGGCAGGCCGCGGCGGGGGGCGCCGGTCCACGAACCGTGAGGCGTCTCTAACCGTGAGACGCCTCTCCGGATGCGGCGCGCGGGCAGGCAGGCATGTCATGATTCTCGGCGATGGACGGCTTCGACCTCGCCCCGCTGCTGACTCCCGAAGGTTGGCGGCTGCTCGAATCTCTGCCACCGTACGATCCCGACCAGGCACTCGCCCTGGGCGAGTCCCTGCGCCGCGAGGGTTATTCCTCCGCGCTGGTCGCCGCTGCGCTGACACAACAGCGTCTGCGCCAACGCGCCGCCTCCAAGTTCGGCCCCTTCGCGGAGCGCATGCTGTTCACCTCCGACACCCTGGAGCAAGCCACCCGGCTGACGGTCGCCGCCCATCACGCCTCCCGCTACGCGCGCGCCGGCATTCAGTACGTGGCCGACCTAGGCTGCGGCATCGGCGGCGACGCACTGGCACTGGCGTCATTGTGCCCTCGCGTACTGGCAGTGGACGGGGACGAGCCGACGGCGGCGCTCGCCACCGTCAACCTCTCCCCCTTCCCGAACACCGAGGTGCGCTGCGCCGATGCGCTGGAAGTGGATCTGGCGGCCGCTGGCGTGGACGCGGTCTTCGCTGATCCGGCGCGCCGCTCCGGCGGGCGGCGCATCACCGACCCCGAGCGCTGGTCCCCGCCGCTGGGACGGGTACTGGCTCTGCGCGAGCAGGTGGCGGCGCTCGGCGTCAAGGTTGCCCCGGGGATCGACCATGCGCTGCTGCCGGAAGACGCCCAAGTGCAGTGGGTGAGCGTAGACGGCGAGGTGGTCGAGGCCGGTATCTGGTGCGGTCCCCTGGCTCCGGAGGGACCCGGCCGCTCCGCCCTGGTCCTGCGCTCCGGCGGAGACGGCAATCCCGCCGCCCACGTACTGACCGACCCCGACTGCACGGACCCCACGGCCCCGCCCGCTCAAGTCGAGCCTGTAACCGGAGTGGAGGACCTGGGCGCTGTCATTCACGAGCCGGACGGCGCGGCCATCCGTGCGGGCCTGGTAGCCCACCTCGCGGGCCGCCTGGATGCACGCCCAGTCGGGCACCGCATCGCCTACCTGACGGGTGCGCGGCCCGCCGGGCCGGAGCTGGCCCCCTTCGTACGCTCCTGGAGGCTGGTGGAGGTGCTCCCCCTGCACCTAAAGGCGCTGCGGGCCCGCGTGCGCGATCGCGGCATCGGCCACCTGGAGATTCACTCCCGCGGCGTGGAGATCTCCCCCGACGCGCTGCGCGCCTCCCTGCGCCCGCGGGGCGACGCCGGAGAGGTCTGGCTGTTGACCCGTATCGGCCCACGCGGCGAGGGCGGGCGCGGCCGCTCCCCGAGGGGCGCCGTGCTCGTCGTCGAACCGCTCAGCCGGCCGGAGGCCGACGCGCAGGCCCCTGCGCACGCATCGCCTCCCCCAGCACGTGTCCAGGTACGTAACGATCATCCTTCACCGTAAACGTACGCAAGTGTCCCTGCTCAACGCCTCCGAGAGGAGCTCCGTCATGACACCTACTACCCCCGCATTCACCCGGACGCCCCGCGCACATCTGCTGCATCGTACGGATCTGCCCTTCGCCCGCTCCGCCCGCTCCACGCTCGGGATCGAGTGGGAGCTGCAGCTGGTGGACAGCGACAGCCTGGACCTGCGCCAGTGCGCCGCAGACGTGCTGCGCCTGGTTGGCCAGGATCCGAATATCCACGGCGAGATGATGCTCAACACCGTGGAGCTGGTCTCCGGGGCCCGCCGCACCGTCGCACAGTGCATTGAGGACATTGCGCTCGCCTATGACCGGCTGCTTCCCGTCGTCGAGCCGCTGCGGGTGCAGCTGGCCAGCGCCGGCACGCACCCCTTCGCCGACCCGCTGGTGCAGAAGGTCACCGACGCCGAGCGCTATGCGCGGCTCGTGGAACGCACCCGGCTGTGGGGGCACCAGATGCTCATCTTCGGCACGCATGTGCACGTGGGCATAGAGGACCGCAGCAAGGTGCTGCCCATCTTGTCCGCCCTGCTCACGCGCGCCGCGCACCTGCAGTGCCTGAGCGCCTCTTCGCCCTTCTGGGCGGGTGCCTCCACCGGCTATGCGGATAACCGCGCCATGATGTTCCAGCAGTTGCCGACGGCGGGAGCCCCCCACCAGCTGAACTCCTGGGATGAGCTGGAGGGCTTCGTGGGCGATATGGTTCACACCGGCGTCATTGAGGACTTCACGGAGGTCCGCTGGGATGTGCGCCCGTCGCCGCGGCTGGGCACCATCGAAGTCCGGTCCTGCGACGCCGCCACCAACCTCACAGAGCTGGGCGGCATCGCCGCCCTCACCCAGTGCCTGGTCGAGGACTTCTCCCGCCGCCTGGATCGCGGTGAGCAATTGGACGCGCTGCCGCCCTGGTACGTCAATGAGAATAAGTGGCGCTCCGCCCGCTACGGCATGGACGCCATTTTGATCACGGACTCAGCCGGCACGGAGGAGCTGGTGACGGAGACGGTCGAGCGGATGCTCACCGAGTTGGAGCCGGTGGCGAGCGACTTGGGCTGCGAGTCCGAACTGGACAGCGTCCGGGTGACCTTGGAGGCCGGTGCCTCCTACCAGCGCCAGCTCGCCGCCGCCGAGGCGACCAACAGCAACGAGGCCGCTATGCGCCTGCTGCTGGAGGAGGTGCGCGCCGGACGGCCACTGGCCCCCGCAGAGGTCACCGCCCTGGTTTCTGACGGCATCCACCCCGGCCCCGCCACCCCTCTCCGGCGCCACTTGCGAAACCGGCACAAGTAACGCACCAAGGTCGGTTATATCTACCGACCTCGGTGAGAAGAGGGGCGGGGTAGGCGGGAGGGCGAGGTAGGCGGGGCAGGCGGGAGGCCGGCCTATAGCGCCTGTAGCGCCCTATGGGCTCAGTGGGCCACGGGGATGTCCAGGGGCATGCCGGAGTCGGGGCCGAAGTCCATGGGGCTCGGCTCCACTCCCGCGCGCACGGCCGCCGCGCCCAGGGCGGCGATCTGGGCGCCGTTGTCCGTGCAGTACTTCAGCGGCGGCAGCCGCAGGGTAATGCCGGCCGCCTCGCAGCGCTGCGCCGCGAGCGCCCGCAGTCGCGAGTTGGCGGAGAAGCCACCGCCGATCACCAGGGTGTCGCAGCCAGTGTCCTGGCAGGCGCGCACCGCCTTTGCGGTCAGCGAGTCATTGACCGCCTCGGAGAAGGCGGCGCACACGTCTGCGGCGGGCACCTCCTGGCCGGCGTCCGCCATGGACTCCACGTAGCGGGCGACCGCCGTCTTCAGCCCGGAGAAGGAGAAGTCGTAGCGGTGGCGCTCACGGTCCTTGGCGGCGGCCAGCCCGCGGGGGAAGCGGATCGCCTCGACGTCTCCCTGCTGCGAGAGCCGGTCGACGTGCGGGCCGCCCGGGTAGGGCAGGCCGAGCAGGCGGCCGACCTTGTCGAAGGCCTCCCCGGCGGCGTCGTCGAGGGTGCCGCCCAGCTCGACGACGTCGGTGGCCAGGTCGTGGATGTCCAGCAGGCTGGAGTGGCCGCCGGAGACGATCAGGCCGATGAAGTGCTCGGGCGCGGGCCCGTCGATGAGTTCGTCGACGGCAATGTGCCCGATGACGTGGTTGACCCCGTAGATGGGCTTGGCGAGGGACGCGGCCAGCGCCTTGGCGGCGCTTACGCCGACGGTGAGGGAGCCGATCAGCCCGGGGCCGGCGCTGACGGCTATGGCGTCAACGTCGCCCAGATCCACTCCGGCCCGCTCCAGCGCGGCGTCCAGGGTGGGCAGGAAGGACTCCAGGTGGGCGCGGGAGGCGATCTCGGGGATGATGCCGCCGAAGCGGGCGTACTCGTCCATGGAGGTGGCCACGACGTCGCCGAGCAGTTCACGGCCACGCACCAGGGCGACGCCGGTCTCGTCGCAGGTGGACTCGATGCCGAGGATCAGTGGTTCACTCACGGCGCCCAAGCGTAGCCCGCCCGCAGCCCGGGTGGGGCAGGGCCGGTCAGTAGTGGCTGACTACGGTGGTGCCGGTCTCGGCCCAGTCGTAGTACCAGTGGGCCTCGTCCTCGGGCAGGTTGATGCAGCCGTGCGAGCCGGCGTCGGCCCCGACGCCGAAGTACTTGGCCCAGGGGGCGGAGTGGATCGCGTAGTTGCCCTGCCAGTAGGTCACCCAGGCGACGTCCTTCTGGCAGTAGGACCAGCCGGCGCTGCAACCCAGGTCCTGCTTCGCGTAGCTCAGGTATACCTCGTAGGTGCCGGTGATGGTCTCATTCCCGGGGCCGCCGTGGTTCATGAGAACCGGGCCGTGCACCTGCTCGTAGCCCTCATAGGCGGTGATGGTGGAGTCGGTGAGGTTGATGTCGATCCACTTCTCGTCGGCCTCGGCGGCGTAGGCGAAGCGGTCAGTGCCGGAGGAGACCACCCGCTGCTCAGCGTCTGCCTCCACCTCCTGTACGGCCAGCTCACCGCTGTAGGAGTCGTGCGCCTCCAAGGCGGCAATGATGGAGTCGGTGACCGCATCGCGGTTGGTGACCTCCAGGCCCGCCTGGGCGGGCCTGGCGGGCTCGAGCAGGTTGCCGTCGGCGTCGACGTTATCGATCGCACTGATCGGGTCCAGTTCGACCGAGGCGGCCGCCTGGTCAACCCAGGCGGCGACGCTCTCCTTCAGCAGCACGGCAACAAGTTCGCCGTCGACGGCGGTCGTGCCCACCCAGGAGGCGCGGGTGGCGGCATCGGCCTGGATGGTCTCCCCCGCGCCGGTGACCGTCACCTCGGGAGCGATGAGCGCGTCGGCGTCGGCCGCTGCCGCCTCGGCAGCGGCGTAGGAGACGCTCGGGGCGACGTCAGTCAGGGGCAGCTGCGTGCTCTGGGAGGTCAGGGTGGTGGCGGCGGACTCGACTACTGCTGTCAGTGAGGCCAGGTCCACGCCCCTCCCGTCGCTGCCGGCGACAGCCTCAAAGGCGTCCCCGTCGGCGCTGGGCTGGATGGATGCGTTGACTGCCGGAGTACCCACCTGGGTGTTGATGCGCTCAGCGAGCGCAGCCACGGCCTCAGCGTCCACAGAGACAGCCGGAGCCGCCCCGGCGTGGTCCACGAGGGCGAAGGACACCGACTGCGCGATATCGCCACCGTCCACCAGGGCATCGGCCAGGGACGATGCGTCGACGCGGCCGCCTGCTTGATCCAGCGGTACCTCGACGGTCTGCCCGGCGACGGTGACGGAGACAGTGGTGCTGGCAGCCCGGGTGGCGACGACGTCGGCGACCTCATCACGGGTCATGCCGGCCACGCTCTGCCCGCCAATGCTGGTTCCGGCGGGGGCGAGGTCGGCCGCGTAGGCGGCGTGCCCTGAGACTCCGGCCAGCGGGGCCGCCAGGACGAGCGCAAGCAGCAGTGACAGCACTCGCCTGCGGGCGCGCAGACTGTTAGCTGCATGTCTGGGCGTATGCGCAGCGTCATCGCGTCGCCACTGCGGGAACCTCTTCACCATACCTCCGGCCAAGGAAGTGTAACGGAGCCTGACGGGGAGAAAGTAACGATACAGCCGCCACCTGTGGGAGGCCACCGGCAGCCGCTGTGGCACACGCCGCCCGGAAGCACGCCGCCCGGCGTTATCGCCCGTGCACAGGGGTGTCCGGGCCGGCCCGCCCTGATTCATACGACGCCGCGCAGCAGCTCTGAGCTGAGCTGCTGCGCGGCGCGAGTGTGGGGCCTCAGCCGGAGCCGAGCGCCTCAGGCGGTGGCCTTCTGCCCCTTCCACAGGGCGTGGCCGAGGTCGCGGTTCAGCCGGGTGATGACCTCCAGCGGCACCGACTTGGGGCACACGGCCGCGCACTCACCGATGTTGGTGCAGCCGCCGAAGCCCTCGGCATCGTGCTGGTTCAGCATGTTGACCACGCGGGCGAGGCGCTCCGGCTGGCCCTGCGGCAGCAGGCCCAGGTGGGAGATCTTCGCGCCGGTGAACAGCATGGCTGAGGCGTTCGGGCAGGCAGCCACGCAGGCGCCGCAGCCGATGCAGGCGGCGGCCTCGAAGGCGGCGTCGGCCTTGTCCTTCTGCACGGGCACGGAGTGCGCCTCCGGGGCGGCGCCGGTGTTGACCGAGATGTACCCGCCGGCCTGGACAATGCGGTCCAGCGCCGAGCGGTCCACGATCAGGTCCTTGAGCACCGGGAATCCCGTGGAGCGCCAGGGCTCGATGGTGATGGTGGAACCGTCCTTGAAGGAGGGGTCCTCCGCCAGGTGGCGCATGTGCAGCTGGCAGGTGGTGGAGCGGATCGGCCCGTGGGCCTGCCCGTTGATGACCACGCCGCACTGCCCGCAAATGCCCTCACGGCAGTCCGAGTCGAAGGCCACGGGTTCCTTGCCCTCGGCGAAGAGCTGCTCGTTGAGCAGGTCGAGGACCTCGAGGAAGCTCATGTGCTCCTCGATGCCGGTCATCGAGTACTCCTCGAAGTGGCCCTCCGAGTTCTGGTTCTTCTGGCGCCAGATCTTCAGCTTGATGTTCACTTGTAACTCCGCTGCTTGAGCTCGATGTCCTTGTAGATGAGGTCCTCCTTGTGGAGGATCGGGGGCTGGTTCTCGCCGCCCCACTCCCAGGCCGCCACGTAGAGGAACTCGTCGTCGTGGCGCAGCGCCTCACCCTCGGGGGTCTGGGACTCGGCGCGGAAGTGACCACCGCAGGATTCGCGGCGGTGCAGGGCGTCGATGCACATCAGCTCGGCCAGCTCGAAGAAGTCGAGCAGTCGGCCCGCCTTCTCCAGCGCCTGGTTGAGCTCCATGGCCTCGCCGGTGACGCGGGCGTCCCGCCAGAACTCCTCCTTGAGGGCGCGGATCTGACGGATCGCCTCCCGCAGTCCCTCGTCGCGGCGCTCCATACCGCAGTACTCCCACATGATGCGGCCCAGCGCCATGTGGAAGTCGTCCACGGAGCGGGTACCACGCAGCGCCATGAGCCGCTCAATGCGGTCCTCCACACTTCTGCGGGCCTCGGCTACCTCCGGGGCGTCCGGATCCGCCTTGCCCTCGCGAAGCATGTCCGCCAGGTAGTCGTTGAGCGTGTCCGGCAGCACGAAGTACCCGTCGGCCAGCCCCTGCATGAGGGCGGAGGCCCCCAGGCGGTTCGCGCCGTGGTCGGAGAAGTTGGCCTCGCCGGCCACGTACAGGCCCGGGATGTTGGACTCCAGGTCATAGTCGACCCACAGTCCGCCCATGGTGTAGTGCACCGCCGGGTAGATGCGCATGGGGACCTCGTAAGGATCGTCTCCCGTGATGCGCTGGTACATCTCGAACAGGTTCCCGTAGCGGGCGGAGACGGCGTCCCGGCCAAGTCGGCCGATGGCCTCGGAGAAGTCCAGGTAGACGCCGCGGCGCATCATGCGCTCGTTGCCCTGCGCGTCCCGCTCCTTGATGGCGGGGCCGACGCCACGCCCCTCGTCGCACATGTTCTTCGCCTGCCGGGAGGCGATGTCGCGCGGGACCAGGTTGCCGAAGGCCGGGTAGATGCGCTCCAGGTAGTAGTCGCGGTCCTCCTCCGGGATGTCGCGCGGGTCCTTGTCGCAGTCCTCGGCCTTCTTGGGCACCCAGATGCGGCCGTCGTTGCGCAGCGACTCACTCATCAGGGTCAGCTTGGACTGGAAGTCGCCGGACTGGGGGATGCAGGTCGGGTGGATCTGCGTGTAGCAGGGGTTGGCGAAGTAGGCGCCCTTGCGGTGCGCCCGCCAGATGGCCGTGGCGTTGCAGCCCATGGCGTTGGTGGACAGGAAGAACACGTTGCCGTAGCCGCCGGTGCACAGTACGACGGCGTCAGCCAGGTGGGTGTCGATCTCACCGGTGACCATGTCGCGGGTCACGATGCCGCGGGCGCGGCCGTCGATCACGATCAGCTCGACCATCTCGTGGCGGCGGTACTCCTTGACGGTGCCCGCGTGGACCTGCCGCTCCAGGGCCTGGTAGGCGCCGATCAGCAGCTGCTGTCCGGTCTGGCCGCGGGCGTAGAAGGTACGGGAGACCTGCACGCCACCGAAGGACCGGTTGTCCAGCAAGCCGCCGTACTCGCGGGCGAAGGGCACGCCCTGGGCGACGCACTGGTCGATGATGTTGGCACTGACCTCGGCCAGCCGGTAGACGTTGTCCTCCCGGGCGCGGTAGTCACCGCCCTTGACGGTGTCGTAGAACAGGCGGTAGACGGAGTCGCCGTCGTTGCGGTAGTTCTTCGCGGCGTTGATGCCGCCCTGGGCGGCGATGGAGTGCGCCCGGCGGGCGGAGTCCTGGTAGAAGAAGCACTTGACGTTGTAGCCCTGCTCCCCCAGTGACGCGGCGGCGGCGCCGCCGGCCAGGCCGGAGCCGACCACGATCACGTCGAGCTTGCGGCGGTTGGCGGGGTTGACCAGCTGGGCGTTGAACTTGCGCTGCTCCCAGCGCTGAGCAATCGGGACGTCGTGCGGCGCCTTGGTGTCGGCGATCTTCTCGCCCTCGAGGTACAGGCCTTCGATGAGTTCAGTCATCATTCACTCGCTCTCGATCAGTGGGCGGCGCAGTGGGCGAACTGCTCGGAGGCCGAGCCGATCGCGTCGCAGAACTGGGGGTAGTAGTCGGCCGCCGCCATCGGGGCGTCGACCCAGCCGAACAGGATCGCCGTCGGCACGGACATGAACACGGCGAACAGGCCGAAGGCGACGACGAAGGCGATCAGGCGGATGAGGGGGACGGTGTTGCCGCGAGTGGCGCCGAGGGTCTGCAGCGCCGACCAGACGCCGTGCCACACGTGCAGGCACAGGGCCGCGAGCGCCACCAGGTAGATCAGGTAGACCCACCACAGCTGGAAGCCGTAGTACATGTTGGCGTAGGCGCGCCCGTGGACGTACTCGCCGCCTGGGGTCAGCGTCAGGGTGGTGAACTGCAGGATGTGCCAGATGATGAACAGCAGCAGGATGACACCGCCCCACCGCATGGTGCGCATGGCGTAGCGGGAGGCGAAGTAGTCGGCTCCCGGCTTCTTGACCTCGTACTTGTCATTCCCGCGGGCCTTGCGGTTGCGGTACCAAAGGTGGAAGGCGCTGCCCGCGTGCGCCAGCAGGCACGCCAGGAGTACAGCGCGCAGGATCCACAGCACGCCGCCGTAGGGCATGAGGGGCTCAAGCAGGGTGCGCAGCCAGACCGCGTAGTGGTCATAGGCCATCTCACCGTCGAAGTAGTGGGTGTTGCCGTAGGCGTGCAGCACCAGATAGACGATGAAGACGATGCCCGACCAGGCCATCAGGCGCTTAATGAAGACCGTCGTCGTGTACGCGGCCTTCTTCTTGGGGGGAGCAGACGTTTTGACCACGGCAGCAGTTTACGAACCACCATCAGCCCTTGGTCCCAATCCTCCGCGCCACTCTTGAGCAGATATAAGACATCCTTGCTACGACGCGGAAAACCTGGAGTCTGCGTGCGGCAATCGGCCTCCGCCGAGCGGCCGCATCCGACCTGCCGCGGCCCGCGGACGCCCCCATTTCGTCACATCATTGTCAGACAAATATCAGGGCCCGCGGGAATCTCCCGCACTCCGCACAG
Organism: Actinomyces sp. 565; assembly: GCF_010365615.1. NCBI lineage: Bacteria > Bacillati > Actinomycetota > Actinomycetes > Actinomycetales > Actinomycetaceae > Actinomyces > Actinomyces sp. 565. Next base: position 55,462 of record NZ_PIZD01000058.1, on the reverse strand, counting down.
GCCCCTTGCAGCTTCAGGCGCCCGTCGCGGCGTCCTGCAGGCCGCGACGCATGACGATGGCGTCCTCCACCGGCGCCAGGTAGTAGCGCCGCCGTCGCCCGATCGGGGCGAAGCCGTGGTTCGTGTACAGCCGCTGGGCACCCGCGTTGGAGGCGCGCACCTCCAACAGCACGGCGCGGCAGCCCGCTTCCGCCGCTACCCGCACCAGCGCCTCCAGCAGGGCCGAGGCCACTCCCCGACGCCGCGCGGCGGGGACGGTGGCGATGGTGAGCAGGTCGGCGTCCCCGCGGCCGTCCCCGTACCACAGGCCGGCATAGCCGACGATGCCCAGGTGACCGGCGGGCTCCTCAGTCGCCTCAGCGATCAGGTAGGCGCGGTCGGCACCCGGACCGGTGGTGCGGTCCAGCTCGGCGGCGAGCGCGGCCGGGCTCCAGGCCTCAGCGCCGAACAGCTCGGGCTCCAGGCGAGAGATCATCTCCAGGTCGGCGGGAACCATCGCGCGCAGACGCACCCCGCCCGCGCGCCGGGCAGCGTCGCCCGGAGGGTGGCTCATCGGACGCTTCCCGCAGGAACATGCACGTCGGGGCGGCGCAGGTACAACGGCTGGGTATCCAGCCCGGCCGCCCGCAGTGCTTCCGGCCCCGCATGCTCGGCCGCTGCGCCCCCAAGCGCGCGCAGGCGCGCCAACGCTATACGCACCTGGGCCGCGGCGTCACCGGAGACGGGGGCCAGCGCCTCACGGCCGGCGACCAGCTCGGGATACAGGGCGGCCCCGGATCCGGCCACGGCGTCGGCGGGGGGCAGCACGCCGTTGTTCTCGCGATCGCGCAGGGCTGCGGGGGTGAGGACCTCGTACTCACCCAGGCGCTCGACGTCGTCGCGGCCCCGGGCCCGGTAGCGGGCGGTGTAGACCTCCTTGCGGCGCGCATCGGTGGCGACCAGGACGGTGGCCGTACTTGCCGCTTCCCGGTCGCGCCGCACGAGCTCGTCAAGAGCGGTGCGGGCCACGGCGTCGAGGCTGGGGACGCCGTAGACGGGTATGCCGCGGGCGCGTGCCACGGCGCGGGCGGTGACCAGCCCGGCGCGCAGACCGGTGAAGGGCGCCGGACCGGTGGCGGCGACGACGGCGTCGAGCGGGGCGGCGGCCACCTCCGGGTCGGCGAGCGCGTCGGCGAGCATGGGGCCGAGGGACTCGGCGTGACGGCGGGGGCTGTCCTGCTGCGCCGCGACCAGGATGTTCAGGCCCATGCCGGCGGCGGTTGCGTCGGGAGTGCCGCCGCCTGCGGCGTCGGCTACAAGCAGCTGCGTTCCCAACGATGAGTCGATGGAGAGGATGCGCACGGGCGCAAGCCTAGATGAGTGATCCCGGCTGTGCGATCGGCCGCCGGGGCGTCAGCCGGCCAGCGGGCCGAGGTCGACGCCGGCCCAGCGGGGGCCGACGGCGGTGACGGTGATGGTGCGGCGGCCGTCGTCGGCCTGCTCCAGGTCGGTGACCGATCCGGGGCCGACGGCGGGTGCGGCCAGTCCGCCGTGGGGGCGCGCGACGGTGATCTCCAGGCGATCGCGCGACAGCGCCTCCGCCTTGCCCTCCCCCCACTCCATGAGGGTGACCGAGTCGGCGACGGAGGAGTCCAGGTCGAGGGCGTCGAGCTCCTCCAGAGAGGAGATCCGGTAGGCGTCCACGTGAATGAGATCGGGCCCGTCGCCCGTGGCGGGGTGAACGCGGGCGATGACGAAGGTCGGTGAGGAAATGCGCCCGCGCACGCCCATGGCGGCACCGACCCCCTGGGCTAGGGTGGTCTTGCCGGCCCCCAGTCCCCCGGTGAGTACGACGACGTCGCCGGCTCGGAGCAGCGAGGCCAGGCGACCGCCCAGTGCCCGGGTGGCCTCGGCGGAGTCGGTGGGGATGCTGATTGAGGCGGCCGGGCCCGCGGGCCGGGCGGCGTCGACGCTCATGCGCGTGTCTCCTGGTAGTGCGGGGCTGGGAGCCGGGTGGCGTCGCGGCCGGTGAGCACGCGGGGGACGCGCTCACCCAGGCGGGTGACGATCTCGTAGTTAATGGTGGAGCAGACCTGGGCCCAGTCATCGGCTGTGGGGGTGGTGGCGTCGTCGCCCGCGCCCCACAGCACGACGGTGTCCCCGGCTGCGGCGGGCGGGGGCACCGGGGCGCCCTCGGGGGTGGTGGCCGGGCCGAGGTCGATGACCACCTGGTCCATGCACACGCGGCCGACGATGGCGGAGCGGATGCCGTTGACTGCGGCCGGACCGCCGTTGGAGGCGGCGCGGGGGATGCCGTCGCCGTAGCCGAGGGGGACCAGGCCGAGCCAGCGGTCGGTGGGAGCGCGCCAGGTGCCGCCGTAGGAGACCGCCTGTCCCGCCGGGATGCGCCTGACCTGGGTCAGCGGCGCCTCCAGGCGCATGGCGGGGCGCAGGTCGAGGGCCGCGGAGGTGGCAACGGCGGGGTCCGGGGACAGGCCATACAGTCCGATACCGATGCGCACCAGGTCCAGGCGGGTGTCGGGCTGCCAGAGCAGACCGGCGGTGGCCGCCAGGTGCCGCACACGCGGGTTCAGCCCCGCTTCGGCCACAACACGCTCGGCAGCCAGGAAGCGGGACAGGTGCTTCTCGGTGGAACCGGAGGCCGGCTCATCGGCGCGAGACAAGTGGCTCCACAGTCCGACCATGGCGATGGTTCCCGACTGCTCAGCGAGTTTGATCGCTTCGGCCAGCGCAGGCAGATCAGTGGGAGTGGCGCCGCCCCGGGACATGCCGGTGTCCACCTTGAGGTGGATACGGGCCGGTCCTGGTGCGGGTTGGCCGTCGGCAGAGTCGTCCAGTTCGGCGCGGGCGGCCGCCACAATCGCGTCGAGTTGGGCGCGGGTGGACACCGACAGGTCCAGGCCGGACGCAAGCGCCGCCCGCAGCGGTGAGCCCGGCGCGGCGGCCTGCTCCGGGGTGAGCACGGGCAGCAGCCAGCACAACAGGCGGGGCCGCTCGGGCATGGGCACGGAGTCGGGATTGCGCGAAGGACGGGCGACGCCGGCGGCGTCGAGCAGGGCGCGCAGGCGCAGGGCCTCGGCGAGCTGGGCAACGCCGAGCCAGGTTGCGCCGGCGCGCAGGCAGGTGCGCGCCACCGGGCCGATGCCGTGGCCGTAGGCGTCGGCCTTTACCACCGCCATCCAGGGCACGCCGCCGACAGCGGCAAGCACATGGGCGTTGTGGGCGATGGCGTCGAGGTCAATGACGGCGCGGGATGTCGTCGCTGGAAGCGGAGTGCCGGTGGACGCGTTCACGGTTGCGATTGTTCCACTCCAAGCGTTCCGGCGCCTGGATGCGGCGGTGGGAAGCCGATTGGAGTCGGCGAGGGGTGGTCCCCCACGGGGGACAGTTGCGGCGCTGGAGGAGTGCGCGCAGACCCCGGCGCGGTCCCATAGTGGCATGAGCACAGCACTGAATGGGGCGGCGCCGACTGCAGGGTCAGCGCACCTCACCGCGAACATGCACGACCTGGTCGTGTCCACCGATGGCCTGACAAAGATCTACGGCGGCACGCCCGCTGTGGACCACGTGGACCTGCGCGTGCCGCGCGGCGGCGTCTACGGCTTCCTGGGCCCGAACGGCGCCGGGAAGTCCACCACCATGAAGCTGCTGCTGGGGCTGACCCGTCCCAGTTCCGGCAGCATGCAGGTGCTCGGACACCCGGTGAGCGCCCGCTCCCCGCTTCCCGCCGGCACGATCGGATCCCTGATCGAGGGGCCTTCCTTCTATCCGCGGCTGACCGGACCGGAGAACCTCGCCATGGTGTCCGACTACCTCGGCCTGCCCCGTGACCGCGTCCAGCGCGCCCTGGCCACAGTATCGCTCACCGGCCAGGACAAGAAGCTGGTCAAGGACTACTCGCTGGGCATGAAACAGCGCCTCGGACTGGCCATGGCGCTGCTGGCCCACCCGCCACTCATGCTCCTGGATGAGCCCACCAACGGCCTGGACCCGGCCGGCGTCGCCGAGATCCGCGAGCTGATCGTGGACCTTGCCCGGCAAGAGGGCACCACCGTCATCGTCTCCTCCCACATCCTGTCCGAAATCGAGCAGATGGCCGACGTGGTCGGCATCATCTGCGCCGGACAGCTGCGCTACCAGGGACCGCTTGCCGGTCTGCAGGATGCCGGGGTCATCGACTTCACCGTCTCCGACCCGTCGCGTGTCGCAGGTCTCTTCGCCGAGCAGCGCATCCGGTACCAGGTTCATGGCCGGAGCGTGCGCACGCCGATGCTCCCCGAGGGCGTGGTGGGCGAGCTGGTGACTCGCATCGTGCACGGCGGCGGCACCGTGTTCCGGGTGCAGACCGTCCGCAAGACACTGGAGCAGGCATTCCTGGAGCTGACCGATCCGCTCGGTTCGCCGTCGCTCCCGGTGCCCACCGCTGCTGTTCCCTCCACCGCGGTAGGAGGCAACCGATGACCGCGATCGTCATGGAGTCGCGCAAGCTCCGACGGCGTCATTTCTGGTTGATGGCGGCGGCCCTGGGCGGGCTGGTGGTGCTGTGGTCGGCGGGCCTGCTTTCAGCACGTGCAACCGGTGTGGAGCAGATGCGCCTGCTGAGCCTCGGCCTGGCCGACTCGATCAACATGACCAGCATGCTGCTTCCCCTCATTGCGGCACTGTTGGCGTCCCGTTTGGCCACGGTCGATTCCGAGGAGCGCATGGACCAGTTGCTCACCGCCCTTGGCCAGACCGAGCGCTCCCGGTTCGGCGGGAAACTGATCCTGGGCTCCTGCGCCGCCGCCGTCGGCCAGTTGGCGATGCTTGGACTCATCGCCTTGGCCGGGCCGGGCATGGGCTTACGGACCACCCCCACGGACCGGGAGCTGGTCTGGTCCATCGCCGTCGTCATGGTCGCGGCCTGCGTCGCCGCGATGGCGGCGCAACTGATATTGGCGATCTATGTGTCCAAGCAGGCGGTGGGTCTGGGCGTCGGAGCGGTGGCATCACTGTTGTGCTCCGCGCTGCCATTCATGCACCTGGGAGCGGTGGATTGGCTGTTTCCGTGGGGCATCGCCGGTGCCGCGGCGCCGCTTTCACAGGCGTCGCAGCAGGCAGGAACGGTGATTCTGGTCGAACACCCCTGGCTCAACGCCCTGTGGGCGGTATTGTCCGCGGCCGTTTGGAGCGCGCTGGCCGGATTCGTCATCAACTACCGGGAGAACCACCGATGAGCACAGCGATCACCCCTTCATTCGCCATGCCCCTGCCCCACCCACCGGCGCCCGCGTCGCCGCCGCCGAGTTCCACCGCCGCGGCGCCTTCGGTATGGGCGGCCTGGCGGTGGGAGAACCGCAAGGCCAAGGCGCCGTGGTACTGGGTGGCCCTGGTAGCGCTGTGCGGCGTCGGCATGGCCAACGGGGCAAGTAACTACCTCGACTACCGTGCGGAGTTCGCTGACCAGGGAGTCACCTGGCTGGCGGTATGGGGACAGGCGACGCTGCTGACAACCATGCTGGTCCTTCCCCTGCTGGTAGGCTCCCTGATCGCTCAGATCTGCGCGGCTGAGCACGGGGGCCGCAACTGGCAGCGCATGCACGCCAACCGGTTACAGGGTGCCATGCTGCTGGGCAAGCTCATGCACATGGCGCAAGTCGCCTTACTGACCACGCTGGTGCTCCTGGGGGAGTTCACCATCACCGGGCTGCTGCTCGGGTTCGATCTGGCGGGCATCGGCCCCTTCCTGCTGCGGGGGATTCCCATCGCGTTCGCCGTATTCGCCACCGAGGTATTCGTCGCCTGGCTCGGCGTGATCATGACTTCCTTCGCCTCCGTCATGACCCTGGTGCTGCTGGGAAGCGTGATCGGCAGCGTCCTCGTGCTGCTGGCTCCGCAGCTCGCCCCGTACTACCCGCTGTCGGTCATGACGGCGGCGTGCAGCCCTAGAGATCTTTATAGCGTTGCCTCCGTGGGCTCGATCCTCTTCACCGCCGTGGTGAGCGCCGTCTGGACCTGCGTGTGGACAATGGCGTTGCGCCGCGCCGTTGCTAGGGTCGTCTGATGGCCGCCGCATCACAGGGGGCGCCGCAGGTGCCCCGAACCCTGATCGATCGGTTCACCGCCTGGTGGCGCACCAGCGCGCTGGGCTTGTGGGCCGTCGTCGTCGGGATGGGGCTGTTCGAGCTGGTTCTGCTGGCTCATCTGCTGGCCGAGGGACCGGTGCCCGGAGTACGTGTGTGGGCTGCGGTTAGCCTGCTCGTCGTCCTTGCCCTGCTCGGGCGGCGGCGTTGGCCGCTGGCGGTGGTGATCCTGACTGCCATGGCCTCCGCCGCCGCGGAGCTGTGGGGTCCGGGTGCGATTCTCAGTCTGCCTCCGCTGGTCGCCCTGTATTCGCTGTTCGTAAGCGCCGGAACGATCCACCGCCTGATCGGTGCGTCGGCACTGCTCGTCGGCTGGGCACTGCCACCGGCATTCAGGGGTCTGGCATATCCGCTGAGCGCTCGACTCACGCCGTACATCTTCTTCTCCGTGGCCGTGATCGCGGCTGCGGCTATCTCACGGGCCCGGCGAGAGGCCCTGGAACACGGCGACGCTCAGCTCGCCGCCCAGGCCGCCGAGCATCGACTGACGGCGCAGCGTGACGCCGCCCGCCGCCAGGCACGGGTTGCCGGGGAGCTGCACGACTCGGTGGGGCATGATCTGACCGCCATCATCGCCCTGTCGGAGGGACTGGCTGGGGCAACCGGCAGGGACGAAGTCGACGAGGCCATTGAGGTCATCAACACCCTTGCCCGCGAGGGACTCGCCGACACGCGCCGCGCCGTCAACGCCCTCCAGCCCACGCATGTGGAAACCGGCCCTCTTGACCCGGTACCCCTTAACGGCGACTCCCACCGCGACACTTCCGGCGCCGGGGCGCCCGAGCACGGCTGGGAGGGACTGTCCGGATTGTTGGACACGGTTCGCCGGACTGGCATTGCCGTCGCCCTGACCGAGACCGGGCATCGCCCCGAGGACGCTGGAACAGGAGCGTTGGTCTTCACGGTCGTGCGTGAGGCCCTGACCAATGTCATGCGGCATGCGGATGGGGCCACGCGCGTCGTGATCTCCCTGGATCATGCCGCTGCGCTAACCCAAGTCACCGTGTCCGACGACGGCCCGACCACCCTGGGCGCCGGCACCGAGACAACAACGGTCAATCCCCGCAGCTCGGGACATGGGCTCGCACACTTGGCGGATGTGTTGGGCGAGGCCGGCGGAACCCTGAACGCCGGTCCCGGACCCGGAGGCTGGCGGCTGCGGGCCCTCATCCCCCATCGGGAGGCCGCATGAGGCCATCCACCGCCCCACGTATCAACCAGACCGGCAGGGTCATCACCGTCATGGTGGTCGATGATCAGCGCGCCGCCCGCATGGGCCTATCACTGATCATCAATCGGGCAGAAGACCTACAGGTCATCGCCCAGGCCACCGACGGGCAAGACGCACTAGATCAGCTCACGCACCTGGAAACGGACCGTCGCTCCCTCCCGGACGTGGTGCTGATGGACATCCGCATGCCCGTCCTGAACGGTGTGGAGGCCATTGCACGCATCAGCCAGCTCCATCCCTCCGTGAAGACGCTCGCCTTGACCACCTACGACCAGGACGACTACGCCTTCGGCGCCCTGTCCGCTGGGGCCTCCGGTTTCCTGCTCAAGGACACGCGCACGGCGCAGCTGCATCAGGCGATCCGGGCGGTCGCCTCCGGAGACGCCGTACTCACCCCGCGCATCACCAGGGAGCTGCTCAGGCGCCATGCCTTCCGCCCCGTCGCTTCGCCGCAGCAGCGCGCCGCCCAGGAGCGCCTCGAGCGGCTGAGTCCACGCGAACGTGAGGTCGCCGAGCTCGTGGCCCAGGGGCTGACCAACTCGGAGATCGCTCAGCGCCTGGTCATCGCCACCGACTCGGTGAAGAAGAACGTCACCCGTATCTTGGCCAAGCTGGACCTGCGCGACCGAGTGCAGCTAGTCATCCTCATGCGTGACATTGAGTCCCAGTAAAGGGGCCAATGCGGCAAAAAGTGTCCAACTGACGCCACTTTCAGCTACGGACCCACTTGACGCCCGAGCGGTAAACGGCCCCATAACAGCGAAAGGTCCGAGCCGTCCCGGCGGACGGATGGCGGCAGCAGGGCCAAAGTGGCGAAAAATGGACACTTTTCCGCTGATGCCCGCAGTCGGCCCCCGGTCGAGGCCCGAGAACTCATGCGGTGGCTTGTTCTGGTCTCTGGCCGGCGCTCCAGAGTTGTTCCCAGGCGGCCGGAAGCGCCTCGGTCAGGTCCAGCGCGGCAAGTGGATGGCCCGAGCGCGCAAACAGCCGGCCGACCCCGGCGGAAACTGCACGCTCATGCGCTGCGCGGTCGGTGTCAACCAGGCCCGCCGCCCGCATCGCCGCGAGCGCATGCAGCCGCACCCCCAGGGCGGCGCAGCTGGCCGGGGCGGCACCCGCACCCCCGCCGCCCCGGGCCACGTCGTTATCGGCATCGGCCCGGCCGGCCGCCAGCAGAGCACCGATGTTTCCGGCCAGTACGTCCCCGCTGCCGGCGGTCGCGAGCCAGCCCGGACCGGAGTGGACAGACAGCAGCGTCCCGCCCGGGGATGCGATCAGCGTCGGAGTCGTCTTCAGCAGCACGGTGGCTCCGGTCAGCTCCACTAGGCGCCGCGCCGCCGCGGCCGGGGCCGCCTCGACCGCATCCCGCGAGGCCCGCTCACCCAGCTCGCCGAGCAGGGCGGCGGCCTCCCCGGCGTGTGGGGTGAGCACGTGCCGCGGCGAGCAGCGGCCGCCGGAGGCGACTCGGGCGGCGAGCAGGGGCAGCGCCCCGGCATCAATCACCGCATCGACCGGCTCTCCGGCCTCACCGAGTACCCGTCCCAGCGCCGCGTCGAGTTCGGCGGCACGCGGGGCGTCGGCGGGGTCGGTGCCGGGGCCGATCACCAGTGCCTGGCAGCGTCCGTCGGCGGGCACGACCTCGGGCCGGCGGGCGAGCACCAGGTCGACCACCCGCGCCGGCGCCGCCAGCCGCGCCATGCCGGCGCCCGTGCGCACCGCAGCCGACGCGGCCAGCACCGCAGCCCCCGGGTAGGTCTGGCTGCCGGCCCACAGCCCGACCACGCCCCGGGTGTACTTGTGGTCGTGGTCCCCGGGCACGCGCAGCAGGCGGCCCAGTTCCGCATCCGCGGGCCGACGCGCCAACACCGCAGCATCCGGCACCGGCAGCCCCAGGTCGGCGACCTCAACGCGCCCGCACAGGGATGCGGCCGGCGGTAGCAGGTGGGCCGCCTTGAAGCAGGTGAAGGTGACGGTGCGGTCGGCGGCCAGCACGGGGCCGGGCAGGGTGCCGTCGTCCACGCCTACGCCGGAGGGCAGGTCCACGGCCAGCACCCGGAAGGGCCGCTCCCCCTGCTCCCCTGCGGCGCGCAGCGGGGCGATGAGCTCGGCCGCGGCCGGGCGCAACGGCCCCGTGGCGCCGATGCCGGTGAGGCCGTCGATCACCAGGTCGGCTCCGGCCGCTCCCCCGGCAGCCGCTCGGGCCGCGGCCCGCGGGTCGGCGGCGAGATGCACACCTGCGGCGCGGGCGGCCGCCAGGGCCGTGACGTGCAGCCGGGATATCTCGGCGGCGGGGGCGGCGGTGACGGCGCAACCGCGACGCGCCAGCAGGGCGCCGGCGATCAGGGCGTCACCGCCGTTGTGGCCACCACCCACGAGCAGCAGCACACGCGCGCCAGGCACGGCGCCGCGCGCAGCCCGGATCTCCTCCACCGCTGCCCGAGCCAGCGCGCCGGCCGCGGCATGCATGTAGCGGTCGGTACCCGCGGTCAGCGGCGCCTCGGCTCCGGCGACGGCACGGGCGGGATACGCCACGGCGGCGACCGAAGTGCTGTCGGGGGCGGGTGGGCGCGGTGTGGTGTTCACTGCCCCATCATGACCCCGGCGAGCCGGCTTACTCCACGGTGACGGACTTGGCCAGGTTGCGGGGCTGGTCCACATCCAGGCCCCTGGCCTTGGCCAGGGCAGCAGCGAAGATCTGCAGCGGGACCACCGTCAGCAGCGGCCACATCAGGGTCGGGGCGGCCGGGATGCGAATCACCGTGTCGGCGAAGGGCGTGACCGCCTCATCGCCCTCCTCCGCGATGACGATGGTGCGGGCGCCGCGGGCACGCACCTCCTGAATGTTGGAGATGACCTTGTCATGCAGGACGGGGCGGCGCGGGGTCGGCACGATGACGAACACCGGTAGTCCCTCCTCCACCAGGGCGATGGGACCGTGCTTGAGCTCGCCGGCGGCGAAGCCCTCGGCGTGCACGTAGGCGACCTCCTTCAGCTTCAGCGCGCCCTCCAGGGCGACCGGGTAGCCCACGTGGCGTCCCAGGAACAGGAAGGAGGTCTGGTCGGCGAGCTGCTCCCCCAGCTCGCGCACCATGTCCTCCTGCTCGGCAAGCAGGCGCTCGATCTTGGCGGGCATCTTGCCCAGGTTCTCCAGGTAGTCGGCGACCTCGTCGGGCCACTTGTTGCCGCGCAGCTGCGCCAGGTACAGGCCCAGCAGGTAGCAGGCGGTGATCTGGGAGATGAAGGCCTTAGTGGAGGCCACGGCCACCTCCGGGCCGGCGTGCGTGTACAGGACGGCGTCCGCCTCCCTGGCGATCGTGGAGCCATAGGTGTTGACGATCGCCAGCGCCCGACTGCCCTGCTCGCGGGCGTGGCGAACCGCGTGAATGGTGTCCATGGTCTCCCCGGACTGGGAGATGGCCACGGTCAGGGTCTTCTCGGAGACAATGGGGTCGCGGTAGCGGAACTCGTGAGCGAGCTCAATCTCCACCGGGATGCGGCACCAGTGCTCGATCGCGTACTTGGCCACGTGCCCGGCATAGGCGGCCGTACCGCAGGCAACCACGATGATCTTGTCGATGCTGCGCAGCACAGCTGGGTCGATGCGCATCTCATCCAGCACCAGCTCGCCGCGGTCGTTTACGCGCCCGAGCAGGGTGTCGGCGACGGCGGTGGGCTGGTCATGGATCTCCTTGTCCATGAAGGTCTCGTACCCGCCCTTGACTGCGGCCGACGCGTCCCAGGAGACCTCCCAGGTGTTCGGGGTGACGACGTTGCCGGCGGCATCCCACACGGTGACGGCGTCGGCGGTCAGCAACAGGACCTGGTCGTCGTCGACCTCGGCGGCGTGGGTGGTGAAGGCGACGAAGGCGGCCACGTCCGAACCGAGGAAGTTCTCCCCCTCCCCCAGGCCGATCACCAGCGGGCTGGAGCGGCGGGCGGCGATTATCGCGCCGGGGGCGAGCTCGGTGACGGCCAGCAGCGCGAAGGTGCCCTCCAGGCGGTCGGTGACGGCACGCATGGACTCCACCAACAACGCGGCGGCCGCGTCCGGGCCCACGGTGCCGGCCTCACCCGCGGCGAGCCGGGCGCTGAAGTCGAGGTCGAGCAGGTGCGCGACCACCTCGGTGTCAGTGGCGGAGAGCAGGGTACGGCCCGCCTCCTCAACCTCGGCGCGCAGGGCGCGGAAGTTCTCAATAATGCCGTTGTGGACCACCGCGAGGGTGCCGGCGCGGTGCGGGTGGGCGTTTTCGGTGGTGGGGCCGCCGTGGGTGGCCCAGCGGGTGTGGCCGATGCCGGCGGTGGCCGGGGCCGGGCCGGCCTCGTCCAGGGCAGCGCGCAGGTTGTCCAGCTTGCCGGCGGCCTTGACGACGGTGAGCCGCTCGCCGTCGTCAGGGCGTACCAGGGCGATGCCGGCGGAGTCGTACCCGCGGTACTCCAGGCGGGACAGTCCGTCCAGCAGGACCTCCAGGGAGCGGCCGCTTCCGGGGGCGCCTGCGGGGTTGATTGAGTTCAGGGGGCCTACATGGCCGACGATTCCACACATGAGCCAGATAGAACCACCAACCTGCCTCCCAGATCAACGTGCGCGGCATACGCGGACCGGGACGCAGTTCGGCTACAGCAGTGAGGCGCCGGCTGGGTCACGGACTGGAGCTCCGGCTGAGAATCCAGTTGAGAGGTGCACCCTCACAGGGTCTCGGAGGCGTCCGCACGTGCCAATGCAGTGACAATGCGTCACACTGGTGCGGTGAACATCCCCGTCTCCCCTGCGGCATTGGCGTCCCGGTCCGGGACCGCGCCCTCGCCGTATATCGAGCTGCACCGCGACCAGTGGCGTGCGCTCGCCTCCTCCGCGCCGCTGCCGCTGACCCAGGCGGATGTCGAGAAGCTGCGCGGCCTAGGTGATCCAATCGACCTGCCTGAGGTCGACGTCGTCTACCGGCCGCTGACGGCGCTGCTGGAGCACTTCATCGCCACCGCCCGCGAGCGCGCCCGCCGCACCGCGGACTTCCTGGGGGTGGATGAGCGGCCGACGCCGTTCGTCGTCGCGGTGGCAGGCTCGGTTGCGGTCGGTAAGTCGACAACGGCGCGGCTGCTGGCCCACCTGCTGGCCCGCTTCCCGGACACCCCGCGCGTGGACCTGGTGACCACCGACGGCTTCCTGCTACCCAACGCCGTGCTGGAGGCACGCGGCCTGACCGCCCGCAAGGGCTTCCCGGAGTCCTACGACCAGAAGGCCCTGCTGGACTTCGTCACCGCAGTGAAGTCCGGGGCGCCCCGGGTGGAGGCGCCGGTGTACTCGCACACCGTCTACGACATCGTGCCGGGCAGGAAGCTCGTGATTGAGCAGCCGGATGTGGTGGTGCTGGAGGGGCTGAACGTGCTGCAGCCCGCCCCGCGGGTACGTCACACCCACGGTGGCGCCGACCGTCCGGTGGACTCGGCGCTGGCGGTGAGTGATTTCATCGACTTCTCCATCTATGTGGATGCCGACCCGGAGGACATCCGCCGCTGGTACCTGGACCGCTTCCTCACGCTCAAGCACACTGCCTTCAAGGACCCCAACTCCTACTTCCGGCGCTATGCGGCCATCCCGGACGACATCGCGCTGGCGGCGGCGAACGAGGTGTGGGAGAGCATCAACCTGGTGAACCTGCGGGAGAACATTGCCCCCACCCGGGGGCGGGCGACCCTGGTGCTGCGCAAGGACGCCGACCATCACATGAGCCGGGTGCTGCTGCGCAAGGCCTGAGTTCCGCGGGAGGTGAGGTAGGCGATTCTTCGACCATTGGCGCGGCGCTCCTGTTCGATCACATCGTCGGGGACCGGATAGTAGGTGTCGTCGTCGTGGGCGACTGCGCGGGAGACTCCCCACTCCCAGATGGTTTGTGCCGCGGCCGCAGCGGCCAGCAGGGCCTGATCCTCATCCTTAGAGAAACGCGCCGTGCCGGGCATACGCAGCGCTAATCCGGCAGGGTCGAGCAGCCACGCGGAGGCCTCGGCGTGCCCGAAGTAGCGCCGGCTTCGTACGAAGAAGTACGAGCTCGACGGCGGCCACGCCACTCGACGGGTTAGCCATCCCACCAGCGCCAGACCTTCCCGCGAGAGGATCGTGCGTTCCCGAACAATCCGGTGCACGCTGACCACGAGACCGCCCGCGGGTGCGACCAGCAGTATCCAGAAACCGCTGGAAAGGCGCAGCGTCCCGTCCTCCCGGAATACTCCGGCAAAGGCCTGCGGCGTCCGCTCCGGGCCGAGCACGGCCGGCAGCGCCAGGATGCAGAGGAACACGAGGATGACGATGTTGGGGATGAGACCGTGCCAGTTCGGCTTGTCTTTGAGGATTAGGGGCTCGCGGGCGAGCAGTGTCTGGTCGACGGGCAAGGCGCGCGGCGCCGTTACCGGTGGGGGTGCGGCCTGCGCGATATGGGGACCTGGGCCTTGCAGGGCGGGCATCGTCTCGCGGGCGTAGCCGCGGGCCAGCGCCCAGGCCCAGATCGCATCGACCTCGGCCTCGAGTCGCGTCTGGGATGACATACGCGGGGCGGACAGTCTGATCCTGCGGCCTGCCGTTCCTACCTCGACCACGGGCACCGAGCCCCGCTCGCCAGCAGCCAGGACGACGATGAATCCGGCACGGGAGTCGGGCCAGGACAGGTGCACCGTACGCAGCAGGCCGCGGGAGTGGATGCCGCGGGCATCGAAAACAGTGCGGCGTCGCAGCATCGCAATACCGAGGAACAGCCCTAGTGCCCCAACCACGCATAGGGGTACGGCCACCAGCAACGCGGGATCGAGGACATGCAGCATGTAGCCGACGTACAGCAGCATAAGACCGGCAAACAGGAAGACGAAGCCGGCCAGCATCCTGGAGGCAGCCGGTCGGCGCACCAGCGACTCCCGGGGCTGCGCCGACGCACTCGTTCCGGGTGTGGGGACGTTACCGCGAGAATAGGGCAGGTCGCCGTGAACGGAAGCAGGCATGTCAAGTCCTTCAAGCAGCTCGCGAGCGGGGCCCAGAATGCCCCAGATCGGTTCCGGACCAGCAGTAGCACGCACCACTACCGTATCCATACCGTTATTTTCAGCCTAGCAGAGCCGCCGCACCGTCTCGCGCATTAGCAGGAGGCCCATCTCACAGCCACCGCCGCACGTAACCTCGCACGGCTCGTCTCAAGCCGGAACTCCGAAGGCATGGTTCATCCCTGGGCAGAGAGGTACTCGATCCGGCGCGCGACGGCGACGCGTCGGCGTTCGAACTCCGGGTCGGCGGTCGGCTGGTAACCGCCATCGTCCACCGCGAAACCGGAGGCAGCGCCCATTTCCCAAATAGAATCGGCTGCCGCCGCCGCGGCCAGAAGCGCGCGGTCGTCGCCTCCCACCCACCGCAGTCCGGGAACCGCCACCGACAGTCCCGCGACGGCGAGGATTCTCACCTCCACCACGGTCCTGCGGTACTCCTCGGTCTCCGCAACGAAGATGGACGAGCACGAAGTGGGCCAGTCGATCCAGAAGGAGTGCCTGCCGCTGAAATAATCCATGCCCTCCGCATACACGGTCAGGCGGGCACGGGCGGTTTCAAGGAGGTCTGGCAATGTCCGCACCGCGACAATCAACATGAGTAGCCCAATCGCGAAGCCCAGCTTGCCGGCCACGGAGTCAATGCCACTCCGGCTGAGCGCGTAGAAGGCGTAGCCCACACCGCCGCCACCGAGCGCGAGGGTGCCGAGAATGTGCCCGATGATCTCCCAGCGCTGCCCGGACCAAGCGGAGAACACCAGAGGTTCCTGCCATCGCAACGCCACGTCGCCGGAGGCCTCCGCGACGGGAACGTCCCCACGGCTGTTCACCGGATGCCCGGGCACACCCTCCCTGCGCTTATTGCGTCGCTTATGAACCCGATGCCGCGCGGCGCCACGTACGTAGCCGCGGTCAACCGCCCAGGCCCAGATCTCGTCGACCTCCGCCTCCGCTTGAGCCCTGATGCTGCCGACGAAGCCGCCGACCACTCGTGGCGCTCCCAGCTTGAAGCTGCCCACAGGCGAGGGCGCAACGACATACGCCGTATTGAAGTATTTCCCGTACGCCTGACGTACGACGAAGGCCGCACGCGAGTCGGGCCAGGGTGCGTCGATGTCACGCAGCGTGGTGTGGGAGTGAATACCGTCGGCGTCGAAAATCGTGTACTCCCGCCAGGGCGCCGTGCCGAGGTAAACCACCAGCGCCCCGATGGCAGTCAGGAGCAGGCCGCCCTCGATCTCACCGATCGCCAACAGCGCGATGCCGGCGGCGATCGGCAGCAGCCCCATGAAGACGATCAGACCGCCTCTGATGCGAGCCCTGCGGTTAGGACGCGCCACGATGCGCTCGGGCCGTGGCACCGCTCGTGACGCAGTGGAGGTGCCGGCGTCGTACTGGTTGAGAGCCGGCCGGGACCTGCGGAACACGGCTAGTCCGCGCGTTCGGCGTCGTAGGCCTCGCGGGCGGCGAGCACGTCGTCCATGTGCCCGACGGCCCAGTTCTCCAGGGCATCCATGACGTCGGCGAGGTCCCGCCCCAGTGCGGTCAACTCGTAGGTGACCCGCGGCGGCGTCTCGGTGTAGTACTCGCGCCCGACCAGGCCGTCACGTTCCAGGGTGCGCAACGTCTGGGTGAGCATCTTGGTGGAGATACCGTCCACCCGCCGGGAGATCTCGGTGAAGCGCAGCGGCCCCTCGTACAGGGCGCCAATGACCAGCACACTCCACAGCTCACCGAGCTCCCGCAACAGGCGTCGCGAGGGGCAGGACCGACTGTAGGGGTTGTAGGCGTGCTCGCCCTCACCTGCCGCACTCATGCGCGGTCCCTCCCTTCGCCTTGCCGTCGGCACCCGACCCATGGGGCTCCGCCGATCCCTGACGAGGGCACAGCGTACAGGGCTGCGCCCGCCGCCCCGAGTGGGGGCGGCGGGCGCACGCGTCACACGGTTGGTGGGTTGCCCGGCGGACGGGTTCACTTGGTGACGGCGGAGCCGATGACACCGGCTCCGAAGACGGTAACGGACGGGAGGGATGCAGCAGCCACGATGTTCTCCTTACTGCGTGCTGCGGTTCCGACAGGTATTACTCTCTCGCGGTAACCCACTTCTCGTAAGAGAGTTCGTAAGTGAGTAGAGCCACATCCCCCGCCGACGCGGACGACTCGCCCGCCACCACCTCGCACCGCTCCAAGGGCCGCGGCGGTGAGACGCCGCGTGACAGCCACCGCTAGGCGTTCTACTGTTACGCGAGTCACCCCCGTGTGCCCGCCCTCCCTATAACGCGCTCCAGCGCGCCGAGGCGTCGGGCGCGCCCGCTGAAAGGAGCTTCTATGCGTCTTGGAATCCCCTGCCAGCCTCCGGACCGCTCCATGACCGCGGCCACGCCGCAGACCGTCGAGCGGCTGATCCGCCTGGGCTACGACGTCGTCGTCCAGCGCGGAGCCGGAGAGCCGGCCCGCTTCCCCGACGCCGCCTATGAGGCAGCCGGCGCCCAGCTCGCAGATCGGGCCGAAACCTGGGGCTGCAACGTCGTCGTCACCGCCTACGCGCCCGACGCCGCCGAGCTGGACCTGATGCACCCGGGCGCCACCCTCATCGGCCGGCTCGACCCCGCCCGCCATCCCGAGCTCGTCCAGGCGCTGCAGGACCATTCCCTCACCGCCCTGGCGATCGACACCGTGCCGCGCATCTCCCGGGCACAGTCCATGGATGTGCTCTCCTCCCAGGCGAACCTGGCCGGCTACCGGGCCGTCATTGAGGCCGCCGCGCACTTCGGCCGCCTGCTCAACGGCCAGGTGACCGCCGCCGGCAAGTTCCCGCCCGCCTCTGTGTATGTGATCGGCGCGGGCGTGGCCGGACTGGCCGCCATCGGCACCGCCTACTCCCTGGGCGCCGTCGTCAAGGGCACCGACGTGCGCCCGGAGGTCGCCGACCAGGTCAAGTCGGTGGGGGCCGAGTTCGTGCCCGTGCCCACCGCCCAGGAGGTGTCCGCCGACGGCTACGCCAAGGAGATGACCACCGACCAGGCGGCCCTGGCGAACGCCCTGTATGCCGAGCAGTCGGCCGCCGCGGACATCGTGATCACGACGGCGAACATCCCCGGCCGCCGCGCCCCGCTGCTGCTGGACCGGGCCGCCGTGGAGGCCATGCGCCCCGGCTCGGTGATCGTGGACATGGCGGCGGCGAATGGCGGCAACACCGAGTTGACCGTGCCCGGGGAAGTCGTCACCACCCCCGGCGGAGTGACGATCGTCGGCTACACCGACTTGGCCGAGCGCCTGCCCGCCCAGGCATCCCAGCTGTACGGCCGCAACATCCTCAACCTGCTTACCCTGGTCACGCCCGCCAAGGACGGCGACCTCGCGCTGGACCTGGACGACCAGGTGGTGCGGGCGATCACCGTGTGCCAGGCCGGCGAGCTGCTGTGGCCGCCGCCGCCCGTGGCGGTCTCGGCCGCCCCCAAGCCGTCGGCCGCCCCGGCCCCGGAACGTTCCGTCGCCGATGCGCAGGCCGACGCCGAGGCCGAGGCCGCCGCCCGGGCCCGCTCGCGCCGACGCATGACGATAGGGCTCGCGCTGGCCGCCGTCGCTGCCGCCGTACTCGTGCTGATCACCCCCGCCGCGGCGACCAGTCACTACATCGTGCTGGCCCTGGCGATCATCCTGGGCTTCCACGTCATCTCCAACGTGACCCCCGCGCTGCACACGCCACTGATGTCGGTGACGAACGCGATCTCCGGCATCATCCTGCTCGGCGCCATCGCGCAGGTCGGCAACGCCAACCCGGCGATCAGCGCGGTCGCCTTCGTTGCGATCCTGCTCGCATCCATCAACGTCTTCGGCGGCTTCGCGGTCACCAACCGCATGCTCGCCATGTTCAGGAAGGAGTGAGGGCATGTCTTGCGCAGCTGTTTCCTCCCTGCCCGCATTCACGTCAATGGTCGCGCCGGCCGTGCCCCCTGCGGCCTCCGCCGACACCGTCGGCCTGACCCTGCCCTCGCCGGTGGCCCTGGCCTACGTTGCCGCGGCGGTGCTGTTCATCGCGGCCGCCGCCGGGCTGTCCCGCCACGAGACGGCGGTGGCCGGAAATGTTGCCGGCGCCGTCGGCATGGGGATCGCCATTGCGGCCGCCATCGGCCTGGCACTCACCTCCGACCCCGGTCAAGGGGTGATCACGACGGCGATCCTGATAGCCCTGGCCCTGGGTATCGGCGCCGTAATCGGCATGCTGCTGGCCGGGCGGGTCGCCATGACCGGCATGCCGCAGCTGATCGCAGTCCTCAACGGGCTAGTGGGTCTGGCCGCCGTGCTCGTGGGCTACAGCTCCTACGCCTCCCCCGATGCGATGTCGGAGTTGCTGGGGGGATTCCACCTGGGCGAAGTGTTCCTGGGCGTGTTCGTGGGCGCAGTGACCTTCACCGGGTCGGTGCTGGCAGCACTCAAGCTGGCCGGACGGGTGCCGGGCAGGCCGATCACCCTGCCGGGCCGCAATAAGCTCAATCTCGCCGCGCTGCTCGTCAGCCTCGTGCTCATGGTCGCCTTCATCCTGCTGCCGGCAGGCTCGCCGGCGGCCTGGGCGTGCCTGGCGGTTATGACGGTGATCGCCCTGGCCCTGGGCGCCCACCTGGTGATCGCCATCGGCGGCGGTGACATGCCCGTGGTCGTGGCCATCATGAACTCCTACTCCGGCTGGGCCTCCGCCTTCACCGGCTTCATGGTCAACAACGACCTGCTGATCATCACCGGCGCGCTGGTGGGCTCCTCCGGCGCCTACCTGTCCTACCTGATGTGCCAGGCGATGAACCGGTCCTTCGTGTCCGTGCTGCTTGGCGGCTACGGCACCGAGGGCGCAGTGTCCGCCCCGGTGGAGGGCGAGCAGGGCACCATCCAGCAGACCGATGTGGGTACCGTGGCGCGTGCCCTCCAGGACGCCAAGCGCGTGGTCATCACCCCCGGCTACGGCATGGCGGTGGCGCAGGCCCAGTACCCCGTGTCCACGCTCACGGAGATGCTGCGCGGGGAGGGCGTGGACGTCACCTTCGGCATCCACCCCGTGGCCGGCCGCCTGCCCGGGCACATGAACGTGCTGCTGGCGGAGGCGAAGGTCCCCTACGACCTGGTGCTGGAGATGGACGAGGTCAACGACGACTTCTCCGACGTCGACGTCGTCCTGGTCATCGGCGCGAATGACACGGTCAACCCCGCCGCCGAGGAGCCCGGCTCCCCCATCGCCGGCATGCCGGTGCTGCGGGTGTGGGACGCCAAGCGGGTCGTGGTGTTCAAGCGGTCCATGGCCACCGGCTACGCGGGCGTGCAGAACCCGCTGTTCTTCAAGGACAACACCGCCATGCTGTTCGGCGACGCCAAGGCGACCGTGGAGGAAGTCATCCGCGCCATGGAGTGAGCCGTAGGGCCCGGGCCTCCGGGTCTGTCACGTACGCATTCGCCTCTCACGTACGCGTTCTGAAGTTCTCCGCCGTCCTGGCGCGGGGAAACCTTCGGAACGCGTACGTGTGGCAAGAAGTCCTAAGTCAGCGGCCCCGAAGTATGGGGTGAAAGCGCGGTGAAAGCGGCGACTGCCAGCCTTGACGCATGAGCACCGCATCAGCAACTCAACCTCCTGTCCTTAAGCCGCCTCGGGATGCGCAGACCTCCCCCGCGATCCACGCCACCGGCCTGCGCCGCGACTTCGGCTCCTTGATCG
This sequence comes from Actinomyces sp. 565, assembly GCF_010365615.1. Classification (NCBI taxonomy): domain Bacteria; kingdom Bacillati; phylum Actinomycetota; class Actinomycetes; order Actinomycetales; family Actinomycetaceae; genus Actinomyces; species Actinomyces sp. 565. The sequence goes on along the minus strand of NZ_PIZD01000058.1, from coordinate 35,388 downwards.
CCGTTGACGCACTGGATTTGGACATCGCTGTCGGCAGCGTCTACGGGCTGCTCGGCCCCAACGGCGCTGGTAAGTCCACCGTCGTCAAGTTGCTGACGACGCTGCTGCGCCCGAGCTCCGGCAACGCCGCCGTCATGGGCCACGACCTGGTTCATTCTCCGCACCGAGTGCGCTCCGTAATCGGTGTCGCCGGACAGTACGCGAGCGTGGACGAGACACTCACCGGACGTGAAAACCTGCGGCTGTTCGCGCGTTTGACAGGGATGTCCCGGACCGCCGGCAAACGCCGCGCCGACGAGCTGCTCGAGGCCTTCGCCCTGACCGACGCCGCCGGGCGCCGCGTGGGCAGGTACTCGGGGGGTATGCGACGGCGCCTCGATCTGGCCGTGTCCATGGTCGCCGCACCTCCTGTGCTCTTCCTCGACGAGCCCACCACGGGTTTAGATCCGCGTAACCGTGAGCAGATGTGGCGGGTGATCGAAGACCTGGTGGCACGCGGCACGACAATCCTGCTGACAACTCAGTACCTGGATGAGGCCGATCGCCTGGCGGACAGAATCGGCATCATGAACCACGGTCGCAAGGTAGCCGAAGGTAGTCCCGACCAGCTCAAGGACCGGATCGGCTCCTCGAGCCTGGTGATCACTCCCGCAGATCCCGAATACATAGCACCCGCCCTCGACGTCATCATGTCTGTCCTGTCTCCGGGCGGGGAGCCCACCACTCGGGGCGGGCGCATACACGTGCCGATCGAGAATACCGCAGACGCCACGGAGGTCCTTGTGGCGCTGCGTGAGCGGGGATTGTCTCCTGCGGCGCTCTCGGTCGACCGCCCCAGCCTCGATTCCGTATTCCTCACCTTAACGCAGTCCCGTGTGGCGGAGCGATCCACGACCGACCACCCGGGCGCCGAAGGCCCCACCGATGCATCCGCTCACCCCGCGGACCCGGAGACCAAGGAGAACCAGTGACCACCGCAAACACTTCCGGCAACGCCTCTGCATCTGCTCCCAGACGTTTCAGCGAGTCCCGACTGCTGCCGGACACCGCCGCGATGGCGTGGCGATCCGCGCTGACCATGCTGCGCAATCCGACGGAGTCCTTCGACGTCCTCATCCAGCCCATCCTGTTCACCGTCATGTTCGGGCAGCTGCTCGGCGGTGCGATCTCCGGGGACGTCCGCTCCTACCTGCCGATCCTGGTCCCGGGACTGGTTGTCGTCAACGTGCTGTCCACCGCCCAGAGCGTCGGCGTCGATCTGCGTGAGGACATGACCAAGGGAGTGTTCGACCGCTTCCGTGCGCTGCCCATGTCCCGCCTGGCACCGCTTCTGGGCCCGATGGCGACGGATCTACTGCGGTATGCCGTGTGCGCCGCGCTGACGCTGGCCACAGGCGTCGCGCTCGGCTACCGGCCGGACAACGGCTGGATCGGAGCGATCGGAGTCGTGTTGTCGGCCGCCGCATGCGGTTGGGCGATCTCCTGGGTGTTCTTGATGGTGAGTACCCTGTTCAACTCGGCGCAGGCGGTGACCTCCTTCAACATCATCGTCCTGTTCCCCCTGTGCTATCTGTCCAACGCACTAGTGCCCACAGCTACCCTGCCGCACTGGCTGAGGGTCTTCGCCGAGCACAATCCGGTCTCCTATGTGGTCAGCGGCCTGCGCTACCTGCTCGACGGCGCCGCCGGGACGGGGACCGCCGCAGACGTCGGCCGGGCCCTGCTGGGGTCCCTCATCATTGTGGCCGTAGCGGCGCCGATCACGGTGAAGCGCTACCAACGCTCCACCTCCTGAAACGACCGCCGGTGGTCTCCCCGGTGGCCGGAGGCCGGCAGGGAGACCACCGCGGATTCAGGGCAGCTCGATCAGTGAGGCGGTGAGTGTCGTCATACGCTCTACGAGCGCCTCGGCACCGGCGGAGCCGACTCGCCGCGAGAACTCGTCGACGCGGCCGGCGTCAATACCACGCGCGGCCTCCAGCAGGCGCGGCCGCGACAACAGGCGTGATGTCTGATTGGGCCCGCAGGCCAGGGCCGTGCAGAACAGTTCCAGCCCCAACTCGATCGCCCGGGCGTGATCCGTATCGCGGCTCTCCTCGCGCACCGACGGGTTCGTGCCCGCGTCTTGCCGTTGTCCATCGGCGGCCGTCGCTGCGGACAAGCCGACGGCGCACGCGAGTGATGCCGTAGTCGGCAAATCGAAGCGGGAGGCACCGGCCTGCTGCAGCGCCTGCCGCAGGCTCAGCAGGCCGCGCCGCAGCATGGCGGTTGCCTCGGGACCACGGTTCCGAGGCACGTTGTTTCGCGTCGTGGGCTCCGTCGCGCCGCGCACGGCGATCTCAACATCGATCAGCAGGCAGGTGGCCAGACCGTAGAGCTCCCACGGGCTGCCCGCGGGCACGTCAGCACCGGCCATGCGCTCTAGCAGAGTCCGCGCCGCCGCGAGGGCCTCCCGGGGGCGGCCGCGCAGAAGCTCCATCTCCCCGCCGAGGAACCCAGTGATGAACATCGCCATCCCGGGTACCGGCATGTTCTCGGCATCCGCCAGTAGCGCAGCGGCCCGCTCCGGGGACGGCGCCAGATAGACCCGACAGCAGTCCCGTTGCAGGCGCAGTGCACTGCGGAGCGTCTCCTGAACTGAACTGCTCTCGGCCACCTGAAGCAGGCGGGAGCACTCTCTTAGCCCACCGTGGTAATCCCCCAGCTCCAGAAGCAGCCGCAGACCGTCTGTCTCAAGTTCGAACAGGCGGCCGGGCGGCAGATCTGAGTCGCGCAGTCGTTGCCGCAGACCGCGGTTTAGTTCCAGCGCACCGACCACGTCACCGCGGTTCTCCAGCTCCATGACCACACAGCTGCCGGCCGCCCAGGCGGTCCAGGGCTCCGGGTTATTGACTAAACCGGCCCAGTCCTCGTGCCTGGTGCGGACCAACCGACGAATCGCGGCGACATGGGCATCCTCCTGCGGATATGACGCCGGGATACGGACACGGAGCCGGTCCGGCAGAGGACCCAGCAGCCAGGAGTTGGCCACCGCCCGGTGAAGCACGAGCATCCGGGCGGTGTTTCCGGCGGAATCCGGCGCCGCGGTGACGGCATGCCCCAGCAGGCGGGGCACCCAGGCGGCGGTCTGGCTGTAGCCCCAACTCGTCGACCAGCCGGTCAGCAGTGCCGCGCCGAGCACCAAGGCGTCCTCCGGAGCCGGGCGCCCACCATCATCGCCCAATGCTCGCCCCAACTCGGCAACCACTCCGCGTTCCTCCGCCAGCAGGACGTCGATCGCCGGAGCGACTTCATCCATGCGACTTCCGCCCATGACGGCCAGCACGGGACGAGCCAGGCCCAGTGCCCATTGACGCACGGCGTGGTACGCGTCCATCCCATCGGAGGTGCCGTTGATACGCTCACGAACCAGTGTGCGCACCGAGGAGAGCATGTGGAAGCGCGGCGGGTCGTCCCCGTCCGCGGTCAGGAGCGACTGGGCGAGGAGTTGGTCCAGCATGACGGCGGCGCCGGGACCGATAACGGCCTCGGCGGTCTCCAGGGTGAAGCCGTCGGCCAGCAGGGCCACACGGATCAGGGCGTGACGCTGCGAGGCATCCAGCAGCGACCAGGACCATTCGATGACCGCGCTGAGGGTGCGCTGACGCTCGGGCAGATCCCGCGGACCGGTCATGCTCTTCAGATCGTGGGGAAGGCGCTGCGCCACTTGTCTCACCGACATCACGCGGGTGCGGGCCGCCGCCAGCTCAATGGCCAGCGGAAGCCCCTCCAGGGCAGGCAACAGGCGAGCCAGATCGCCGTCGCCGAGGCTCTGGTGCGGCCGTGCCGCCAAAGCCCGATCGCGGAAGAGGGCGGCCGCCGCCGTGTCCGTGAGGGGGGACAGCCGATGCACGTACTCGGTTGACAATTCCAGAACACTGCGGGATGTCACCACCACGTGCAGTCCCGGCAGTGAGGCGAGCATCGGGCCGAGCAGGTCCCCGAGCACGTCGGCCACGTGCTCACAGTCGTCCAGTATCAGCAACGTGCCGGGGGCGGCCAGGGCCTGCGCCAGAACGGTGCGGGGCGGCTGTGCGGCCGAGGTGCGCAGTCCGATGGCGGCCAGGAGTCCGCGAGCGAGCCGCTCCACGGCGGCCGCGCGCCCGAATGCGTCCGTCTCCATCGTGTCGCGTCCGCGCGGAGACACCTCCGTCATGGAGAGCACTCTGATTACGGGGAACGGGCTGCGGGAGGCGACGACTTGCGCCAGGCTCGTCTTGCCGACACCTCCCGGCCCGGTGATGGTCACCAGGCGGTTGGTGGCGACCGCGTCCTCCACCTCACGCAAGTCGTCGTCGCGCCCGATCAAGGCGATCGGCACCCGCAGACCTTGGCGAACCGGGTGCTCGGCGGCCAGCGCATGCTCATGCGCAGCGCGCAGCAGCGGCCCCGGCACGGCACCGGCATTGTGCAGACGACGACGATACCGCTCGTAACGAGCCAACGCGGCGGCCGGCGAACGGGTCCAGGCCTCGCCTCGGATCAGAGCGCCCAGCACCGCCTCATCCGAGGGGTACTGCTCGGCCAGGAACGTAAGCAGCTCCATGGCCTGCGAGTAGCGCCCCAACTCGTCGAGGGCGAGTGCGCGCAGACGACGGGCGCGTGTGTTCAGATCCGTCGCCTGTTTCAGAAGCCGCTGGTGGGGCGGACTCATACCCGTCCCCGGCACCTCGCCCATGGCCTCGGTCAGGTCGACCACGTCGGCCGGGCGATGGGCGGACGCCGCGGCCTCGGCCTCCCGCTGTCGTCGCACCAGGTCGAGGTGATCCACCTGGGTGCACGGCAGGGTGAGGGCGTATCCCTCACCCCGCCGTTGCAGGGCCCCGGGCCCGAGTCGGCTGCGGGTCCGGGAAACAACTACCTGCAGCGCCTGACGGGGACGTGACGGCGGCGTGGAGCCCCACAATTCCTCGGCCAGCCGCTCCTCTCCGCCGTGGGCACCGGGCAGGGCGGCGAGCACGCAGAGCAGATCGAGTACTCTCCCGCTCAGCGGCTCGCCGTTCCAGCTCGGCGCGGCGTCCAGCAGTCGCAGGCCGCCGCCCCCGGCGTCGGGCCGCGTCACAGGGCGAGGTTGTCCTTGACGACGGCGGCCAGGCCGGCCGCCACGCGGTCGGCCTCCTCCTGGCTGGCGGCCTCCACCATGACGCGGACCAGCGGCTCGGTGCCGGACGGCCGCAGGAGCACGCGGCCGGTCTCCCCCAGCTGCTTCTCGGCGTCGGCGACGGCATCCTGCACCGCCTTGTTGGTGCCGGCGGCGGCCTTGTCGACCCCGCGAACATTGACGAGCGTCTGCGGCAGCCGCTGCACGATGCTGGCCAGCTCGGCCAGGGACTTGCCGGTGCGCTTCATGCGGGCGGCCACGCGCAGGGAGGTGAGCACGCCGTCGCCGGTGGTGGCATGGAGGGTGTCGATGACGTGCCCGGACTGCTCACCGCCGAGGGTGTAGCCGCCCTGCAGCATCTTCTCCAGCACGTAGCGGTCGCCCACGCCGGTCTGCACGATGCGGATGCCGTGCTCGCGCATGGCCAGGATCAGGCCGAGGTTGCTCATCACGGTGACTACGAGCGTGTCGGAGCCGAGGGTGCCGTCGGCCTTCATGCCCACGGCCAGCAGGCCCATGATCTGGTCGCCGTCCACGAGGTTGCCCTCGGCGTCCACTGCCAGGCAGCGGTCGGCGTCGCCGTCGTAGGCGACCCCCATGTCCGCCCCGACACTGCGCACGTAGGCCTGCAGCTGCTCGGGGTGGGTGGAGCCGCAGTCGGCGTTGATGTTCAGCCCGTCCGGGGAGGCGTTGATGGCGATCACCTCGGCGCCGGCGTTGCGCAGCGCGGCGGGGCCGACGCTGCTGGCGGCGCCGTTGGAGGCATCCACCACGATGCGCAGGCCGGACAGGTCGGTAGCCACGGAGTCCACCAGGTGGTTGATGTAGGTCTGGTCGGCCACCGTCTCACCCTTGATGACGCGGCCCACGTCGGCGCCGGTGGGGCGGGGCAGGTCCTCGCTCAGGGCCGCCTCAATGCGGTCCTCCACGGCATCCTCCAGCTTGTAGCCGCCGCGGGCGAAGAACTTGATGCCGTTGTCCGGGAAGGGATTGTGGGAGGCTGAGATGACCACGCCCAGGCTGACGTCCTGGCTGGCGGTCAGATGCGCGATGGCGGGCGTGGGCAGTACGCCCACGCGGGTGACATCCATGCCGGAGGCGGCCAGGCCGGCGCTGATGGCGTGGTCGAGGAACTCACCACTGGCGCGGGTGTCGCGGCCGACGACAGCGCGTGGGCGGCGACCCAGCCGGTGGGGGGAGTCATCCGAGCCGACCAGGACGCTTGCTGCTGCGCGGCCGAGGCTGACTGCGAGATCAGGGGTAAGCAGTTCGTTAGCGAGCCCGCGGACACCGTCGGTGCCGAAGAGTCGTGTCATGGGATCCTCCTGTTGGTTGACAACGGCCCCATCATTTCACGCCCATATGTAATCCGGCGGTCACCTCCGCATGGGAGGTAACCGCCGGAATCGCGCAATACGGTTCGGCGCGGCCCGGCTGGGCGGCGCCGCCGTGATCAGCGCTTGGAGTACTGCGGGGCGCGGCGGGCCTTGTGCAGACCGGCCTTCTTGCGCTCAACAATGCGCGCGTCGCGAGTGAGGAAGCCGGCCTTCTTCAGGGTCGGCCGGTTGGCCTCGCGGTCGATCTCGTTCAGGGCGCGGGCGATGCCCAGGCGCAGAGCACCTGCCTGCCCGGAGATCCCGCCGCCGTTGATGCGGGCGATCACGTCGAAGCGGCCCTCGAGCTCGAGGATGGTGAAGGGGGCGCGCACGAGCTGCTGGTGCAGCTTGTTGGGGAAGTAGTCCTCCAGGGTGCGGCCGTTGATCTTCCACTGACCGGTACCGGGAATCAGGCGGACGCGGGCGACGGCCTCCTTGCGGCGGCCCAGGCCCATGCCGGGCGCGGTGATGGACTGGCCGCGGCCCTCGGTGGGAGTGGATTCGGTGGTGTAGCTGGCGGGGGCGTTGTCCTCGTCCAGCGCGTCGATGTCGACGGTGGTCTCAGCCACGATGTGTCCTTTGCTTGTCGGGTGCCGGGCGCTGGAGCGCTTACTGGGCGACCTGGGTGATCTCGAAGGTCTGCGGGTTCTGGGAGGCGTGCGGGTGCTCTTCGCCCGCGTACACCCTGAGCTTCTTCAGCTGGGCGCGGCCCAGCTTGTTGTGGGGAAGCATGCCCTTGACGGCCTTCTGGATGGCGCGCTCGGGGTTCTTGGCCAGCAGCTCCCGGTAGGAGACGGCGGTGAGGCCACCCGGGTAGCCGGAGTGGCGGTAGGCGAACTTCTTGTCTGCCTTACCACGGGTGAGGACGACCTTGTCGGCATTAATGATGACGACGTAGTCGCCGCAGTCCTCGTTCGGAGCGAACTGCGGCTTGTGCTTCCCACGGAGCAGGGTTGCAGCCTTGGCTGCCAGCTGGCCGAGCACGACGTCGCTGGCATCAATGACGTACCAGTTCTTCTCAACGTCGCCTGGCTTCGGTGTGTACGTGCGCACGGGCGTTGCCTTCGTTTCTCTTGGCGGGCGGGCACGCGGATGCAACGCGAGCGCTGGCATCCTGCGGGACCGCCATGGTCAGATGAGGTGGTCGGAGCACCGGCCGCAAGTGGCGAGTGGGATGGCACCACAAGCGTGATCGCGTGCTGCACGACGATTCCCTACATTACCGGCGGCTCCGGGGACGGTCAAAGCGCCCGGAGGGTTGGGGGCCGTGAAACCTGACACGCCGCGTACCCGCACGCGGACGGCGCAGTGGTACCGCGCACGCTCCAGCGCTACCTGCCGCCTGGCACGCCGTGCAGCCAGACGCGGGTCAGTCCCCGTAATTCACTCACAGCAGGGTTCCCGGCGCAGGGTGCGGGCCCGTTCGGCCTGAGCGGCGAGACCGGCGTCGTCCGGATACACGACCTCCTGAAGGGTGAGGCCGTGAGCGGGGGCGACGGGTGCCGCCTGCTCACGGCTGCGGGCCGCCAGTAGCCGGGCGGGCCAGTCGACGTCGCGCCGCCCGATCCCGACTGCGAGGGCGGCCCCCACCAGGGATCGCACCATGGAGTGGCAGAAGGCGTCGGCGACCACGGTGAGGGTGACCAGGCCGCCGTCGGGGCCGGGGGCGTCGGCGGGCAGGCGCCGCCAGGACAGTTCTTTCAGGGTGCGGATGGTGGTGGCGCCCGCGCGGGGGCGGCAGTAGGACAGGAAGTCGTGCTCGCCCAGCAGAGGACGGGCGGCGGCCTGCATGGCGGCGACGTCGAGCCGCTCGTTCACCCAGAGGACCTGACCACGACGGGCGGGGTCGCGTGGGGCGCCGGTGGGGCCGCCGTCGGCAATGCGGTAGCGGTAGCGGCGGGTCAGGGCGGAGAACCGAGCGTCGAAGGCGGCGGGGACCAGGCGCGCACCGTGCGCTACCAGGTCCCCGGTGCCGCGCGGGGCAGGGACGGGCCCGTGCTGAGCCTCGCGGGCGAGCACGCCGGCGAGGCGGTCCAGCAGGGCCTGCTCGGGGGTTCGCGTGGAGCGGCCGGGCAGTGCCCGCCAGGCCGCGGTGGGCACATCAAGGTGGGCGACCTGCCCGCTCGCGTGCACGCCGGCGTCGGTGCGCCCGGCCACCGTCAGCCGCACTGGGGTCCGCAGCACGGTGGCCAGGGCGTCGGTCAGCACGCCCTCCACGGTGCGCTGTCCGGGCTGGGCCGCCCAGCCGTGAAAACCGGTGCCGTCGTAGGCCAGGTCCAGGCGCACGCGCACCGTGTCGGTGCGAGCGGGGTCGGCGTCGTACGTAGGGTCAGCATGGCGCGTGGGCTCGGCGTCGGTCATGGCAACCATGAGACCACAAGCCCGGGTGCCGCCTTGGCCCGTCCGCCTCGGTGCTAGACGTCGGGCCGCGTCTCACTTGCACGACCTTGGTGCCATTGCACGACCTTGGTGTGCGTTCCACGACCACCCCGGGGTCGTGCAACACACCCGGAGGTCGTGCAACGTGGCCCAGGGTCGTGCAAAAGCAAACAGCAGCACAGCCCGACACCTGCAAGAGTGCAAACCCACTCCCCCGGCTAGCTTCGCCGAGCTTACCACCGGCATTATCCAGCTCACGTTCCGAGATGACACCCGCGTGCTCGTCTCGATCCTCACCGCGCCACCAACGCATACGGAGAACTGCGCCAGCCCTGGCCAAAGCGGTAGCGTCGGAGCGTGAGCACTACGACCACCCTCAGCGTCGACTGCGGCGGCGGCGGCATCAAGGCCTCCGTGCTCGACGCCGACGGCGCCATCATCTCCCGCGCCCTGCGCACCCCCACCCCATATCCGCTGCCGCCGGAGCTACTGGTGGACACCATCAAGGACCTGGCCGACCAGCTTCCGTCCGCCGACCGGGTGACCGTCGGCATGCCCGGCATGATCCGCCACGGAGTCGTCATCGCCACCCCCCACTACATCACCAAGGACGGACCGCGCTCACGCGTCCTGCCAGAACTGGCGGATGCGTGGGCGCGCTTCGACATGGGCGGGCGCCTGCAGGCTACTCTCGGCCGCCCGGTACTGGTGCTCAACGACGCCGAGGTCGCCGGCGCCGGCGTCGTCACCGGGCACGGCCTGGAAATGATCGTGACCCTGGGCACGGGCCTGGGCAACGCCGTCTTCGACAACGGCGTGCTCGCCCCGCATGTGGAGGTCTCCCAGGGCCCGGTCCGCTGGGGGCTCACCTACGATGACTACATCGGCGAGCATGAGCGGCTGCGCCTGGGCGACGCCCACTGGTCGCGCCGGGTGCGGCGCGTAGTCGAGGCGCTGCGCCCAATGTACATGTGGGACCGGCTCTACCTGGGCGGGGGCAACTCCCGCCGCATCACCGCCTTCCAGCTCGACAAGATCGGCGACGACGTCGTCGTCGTGCCCAATGAGGCGGGCATGACCGGCGGGGCCCGCTGCTGGGAGATGGCCCGCCCCTGACGGTGCCCGCGCCGCCACCGCTGGCGCGCGACCGTCGCCCGGGTACGCAACGCCGCGGTCGAACGCGGGGAGGGCCGGTCACCTCACGGCGACCGGCCCTCCCCGAATGCGTTGTTACACGCGCACCTAACGGGAGGTCACTTCTTGACCTTCTGCGCGGCGGCACCACCGGCGGGGGCGAAGCCCGCGGCCTCGGCGTCCTCGGCGGAGGCGAACCAGACCTCGGCAACCGTGTTGTCGTACCAGCGGGAGCCTGGCACGTGATACTTCATGGAGTCCTCGTTGCCCTTGACCTCGTGGTCGGCGTCGGGTGCCTCGGTCGAGCCCTGCTCCAGGCGCACCGAGCCGGCGTAGACCGGCTTGCCGGAAGCCTCGTCGGCAGCGGTCGCGTCGGCAGCCTCGGTCTCCTCCGCGGCAACCTCGGCGTCGTTGGCCGGGGTCTCCGCGACCTCGGCGACGGCCTCCTCAACCTCGGCGACGGCCTTCTCAGCCGCGCGCTTGGCGGTGCGGACGGCGTCGTCGACGATCTCCTTCTTGGCGACCGGCTCCAGCACCAGCGAGATCTGGGCCATGGGGGCATTGTCGCCCCGGCGCGGCGCGGTCTTGATGATGCGGGTGTAGCCGCCTTCGCGCTCGGCCATCTGCGGGGCGATCTCGTCGAAGAGGCGGTAGACGGCGTACTTGTCCGTCACCTTCTTCATCACGGTGCGGCGGGCGTGAAGGTCACCGCGCTTGCCCTTGGTGATGAGCTTCTCGACGTAGGGGCGCAGGCGCCGGGCGCGGGCCTCCGTGGTCGTGATCGACTCGTGGATGATGAGCTGCGTAGCCAGGTTGGCCAGCATGTGGCGCTCGTGCTGGGGGGATCCGCCCAGCCGGGGACCCTTGGTGGGGCGAGGCATGTTGTCTCCTAGTGGAATGGCGAGCCGGCGTCAGGCCTGCTGCTCGTCGCTGAAGGTGGGGTTGGTGTAGTCGCCCTCCGGGGCGTAGTCGACCGGGGACCCCTTGAGGGACAGCCCGAGCTCGGCCAGCTTGTCCTTGATCTCGGAGATCGACTTGGCACCGAAGTTGCGAATGTCGAGGAGGTCAGCCTCGCTGCGCGCGACGAGCTCACCGACGGTGTGGATGCCCTCGCGCTTGAGGGCGTTGGAGGAGCGGGCCTGCAGGTCCAGCTCGTCGATCATCATGGCCAGGTCCTGCTGCAGGGCCTGGTCCATCGGCGAGGGGCCGACCTCGATGCCCTCGGCCTCGACGTTGAGCTCCCGGGCCAGCCCAAACAGCTCCACGAGCGTCTTGCCGGCGGAGGCGAGCGCGTCGCGCGGGGTCATGGACGCCTTGGTCTCCACGTCCACCACCAGGCGGTCGAAGTCCGTACGCTGCTCCACACGAGTGGCCTCAACCGCGTAGGAGACCTTCTTGACCGGCGAGTAGATCGAGTCCACCGGAATCCGGGAGATCTCGGCGTTTGGGTCCTTGTTCTGGTTGGCGGACACGTAGCCGCGGCCACGCTCGACCGTCAGCTCGATCTCCAGCTTGCCCTTCTCGTTGAGGGTGGCGATCACCAGGTCGGGGTTGTGGATCTCCACGCCCGCCGGCGGGGTGATGTCGCCGGCGACGACGACGCCCGGGCCGGACTTGCGCAGGTACATGACCACCGGCTCGTCGTTCTCCGAGGACAGGACGATCTCCTTGATGTTCAGGATGATCTGGGCGACGTCCTCCTTGACCCCGGCGATCGTGCGGAACTCGTGGGGCACGCCCTCAATGCGGACGGAGGTCACAGCCGCGCCCGGAATGGACGACAGCAGCGTGCGGCGCAGTGAGTTGCCGAGCGTGTAGCCGAAGCCGGGCTCCAGGGGCTCGAGGACGAACCGCGAGCGGCGGTCCTCCTCAATGACCTCCTCGGAGAGTGTGGGTCGCTGTGCAATGAGCACTAGAGGTTTCCTTTCGTCGCGGCGCCCGCTATATGACGCCGTTCCTCATGGTGTTGGCCGCCGACGTGCGCCGGCGGCCGGCCCGTCGTGTCCGGGCGGGCCGATGGGCCGGCGCCTTCCCCTTATGCGCAGGGAGTAGGCCGACCGGTGGTCGGGTCAGACGCGGCGCCGCTTCGGCGGGCGGCAGCCGTTGTGTGCCTGGGGGGTGACGTCCGTGATCGAGCCGACCTCGAGGCCGGCCGCCTGCAGGGACCGGATAGCGGTCTCGCGACCGGAGCCGGGGCCCTTGACGAAGACGTCTACCTTCTTCATGCCGTGGTCCTGCGCGCGCCGGGCGGCGGCCTCGGCGGCGAGCTGGGCGGCGTACGGCGTGGACTTGCGGGAGCCCTTGAAGCCAACCTGGCCGGAGGACGCCCAGGCGATCACGGCACCGTTGGGGTCGGTCAGGGAAACGATCGTGTTGTTGAACGTGGACTTGATGTAGGCGTGACCGTGGGTAACGTTCTTCCGGTCCTTGCGGCGCGGCTTGCGCGCGGTGGAACGAGTCTTGGGGGGCATGCTTCCTTCTTCAGATGAGATCTAGTTCCCGGGTCTCCGGACCCGGGTGAGCGGGCTGTTACTTGGCCTTCTTCTTGCCGGCCACGGTGCGCTTGGGCCCCTTGCGGGTGCGGGCATTCGTCTTGGTGCGCTGGCCGCGGACCGGCAGGTGCCGGCGGTGGCGCAGGCCCTGGTAGCAGCCGATCTCGATCTTGCGGCGGATGTCTGCCTGGACCTCACGACGCAGGTCACCCTCAACCTGGTAGCTGGAGTCGATGTGGTTGCGCAGCGCAACCAGCTCGGCCTCGGTGAGGTCCTTCACGCGGGTGTCCGGGTTGACGCCGGTGGCCTCGAGGGTCTTGACGGCGCGGGTGCGTCCGATCCCGTAAATGTAGGTGAGCGCGATCTCCACTCGCTTCTCGCGAGGCAGGTCGACGCCGGAAATGCGTGCCACTGTGTGGTTCTCCTGTGTGTTCCCGGAGGTCGTCACCCATCCCCTCCACCGCCAACCGGTGGCCCCGGCCTCCAGGAACCGGGGGTTGTGGCGCACGGCGCCACTGGGGTGAGTGCTGTTGATTCTGCCGCCTGCCCGTGGCCGACGGCGCGCGGGATTCAGCCCTGACGCTGCTTGTGCCGCGGGTTGTCGCAAATGACCATGACACGGCCGTGGCGACGAATCACCTTGCAGTTGTCACAGATCTTCTTGACGCTCGGCTTGACCTTCATGATGTTCCTCCGTCCTCCCGGCTAGGAGGACTGTCACTTGTACCGGTAGACGATGCGGCCCCGGGACAGGTCGTAGGGGCTTAGCTCAACAACCACGCGGTCCTCTGGCAGGATGCGGATGTAGTGCTGCCGCATCTTCCCGGAGATGTGCGCGAGCACGACGTGCCCGTTGCTCAGCTCAACCCGGAACATCGCGTTCGGAAGGGCCTCGACGACCGATCCCTCGACCTCGATGACGCCGTCCTTCTTAGCCATGTTCCTCCATCGGTGCTTTCTCGCTGGATACTCCTGCCGACGACGACGCCGCCGACATGGCGCCCTACCCCTAACGCGCGCATCCCATCCGCCACCGTGAGTCCGACGGGCAAGTATGCCGGGCGCTGGTTCTAGGGCGCGCCGCCCGTCAACGATACGGCATATGCGCCATGGCTGACCACCGCGGAGGGGCATTATCCGGCGGTGTTTCCCGACACACTGCGTGCCCCGAGTGCGCGTGTCGGCTTGTGCGGCGTCGGCTCGTCGCCGCCTCAGACGTTCTCAGTACGTAAGATCGACCGAACTCGGCGGGTGGGCTGGGAGATGGGCTTCAGCCGAGGGGACGGGGCTCCAGGCCGTAGGGGGCCAGCCCCTCCACTCCCCCGTCGGGAGCCGTGAGCACCCACACTCCCCCGGGCACGAGCGCAACCGTGTGCTCCCACTGCGCCGCGCGAGAGCCGTCCCGAGTCACCACGGTCCAGCCGTCGTCAAGCTCGTCCACCTCGGCCGATCCCGCCGTCAGCATGGGCTCGATGGCGAGCACCATGCCGGGCCGCAGCCTGGGGCCCTTGCGCTTGACCGAGTAGTTGAGCACGTCCGGGGACATGTGCATGGCGGTGCCGATGCCGTGCCCCACGTAGTCGTGCAGGATGCCCAGGCGCACACCCTCGCGCTTGACCGCAGCGCCGACCGCCGCCTCGACGGCGTCGCCGACCACATTCAGTCTTCCGGCCCGGCCTCCGGCGTCGTCCGCGACGGCGCGGGCCACGGCGGCGATGGCGTCCCACAGGGCCTGGCGGGTAGTGCCGTCCAGTACCCGGTCCGCGTCGGAGGCGTAGCTCCCGCCCACCACCGTGGTAAAGGCGGCATCGCCGTGCCACTGGGTGCCGTCGTCGTCGACGATATAGGCGCCGCAGTCGAAGGTGACCAGGTCGCCCGGCTCGAGCACCCGCTCGCCGGGGATACCGTGCACCACTTCGTCATTAACTGATACGCACACCGTCGCCGGGTAGTCGTAGTAGCCCAGGAAGTTGGAGTGCGCACCGGCACGGGCGATCACGTCGGCCGAGACTGCGTCCAGTTCTCCCGTGGTGACGCCGGGGCGTACCGCCTCCCGCAGCGCGGCGTGGATATCGGCAACCACGAGCCCGGCCTGCCGCATGCGCCGCACCTGATCTGGGCTCTTGAGCTGAATGCGTTCACGCGTCAGCATGCTGCTCCGCCCGTACTACCCCGCTCAGGCGGTCACGCCGCGGGACGCCAGCGCAGCCATGATGCGGTCAGTGACCTGGTCCAGCTCACCCACGCCGTCCACGCGCACCAGCAGGCCCCGCTGCTCGTAAAGGGCGGCCAGGGGCTCGGTCTGCTCGGCGTACACCTCCAGCCGCCGCCGAATCACCGGCTCGGTGTCATCGGCACGGCCCTGCTCGGCGGCGCGCCCCAGCAGCCGCTGCACCACCACCTCGGCATCGGCGGTGATCTCCAGAACCACGTCAAGGGCGATTCCGGCCGCGGCGAGCATGGCGTCCAGCTCGTGCACCTGCGCCTCGGTGCGGGGGTAGCCGTCCAGCAGGAAGCCGGCGGCGGCGTCGTCGGCGGCAAGGCGGTCGGCGACCATGGCGTTGGTGACCGAGTCGGGCACGTACTCACCGGCATCCATGTACTCCTTGGCCTGCCGCCCCAGCTCCGTGCCCCCGGCTACGTTAGCGCGGAAGATGTCTCCCGTTGAGATCGCCGGCACGTCCAGTCGCTCGCAGATGCGGGCTGCCTGGGTGCCCTTGCCGGCACCGGGAGGACCGAGGATGACCATGCGTGCGCTCATGAGAGGAACCCTTCGTAGTGCCGCTGCTGCAGCTGGGAGTTGATTTCCTTAACCGTCTGCAGGCCGACCCCCACCATGATCAGGATGGTCGTCCCTCCGAACGGCAGATTCTGGGACAGCCCCAGCCACATCACGGCAAGCGTCGGCACCAGGGCCAGGATCAGCAGGTAGACGGCACCCGCCGCCGTGACCCGGTTGATGACGTAGCTGAGGTAGCGCACGGTCGGCTCTCCGGCGCGGATGCCGGGAATAAAGCCGCCGTAGCGCTTCATGTTGTCAGCGATCTCCTCCGCGTTGAAGGTGATCGCCGTGTAGAAGAAGGTGAAGGCGAAGACCAGCAGTCCATAGCCAACCAGGTAGATCGTGTCCGTCTGCCGCAGGTTGGTAGCGATCCACTGCACCCAAGAGCTGGTGGGGCTGCCGAACTGCGCCACCAGCTGCGGCATGGCCAGCAGGGAGGACGCGAAGATGACCGGGATCACGCCGGCGGTGTTGATCTTGATGGGGATGTAGGTGGTGGAGCCGCCATACTGGCGCCGCCCGACCATGCGCTTGGCGTACTGCACAGGAATGCGGCGGGTGGCCTGCTCCACGAACACCACCGCCAGTGTGGCCACCAGAATCACGGCCACCACCGCCAGGAATCGGGACGGGCCGCCGGAGCCGGCCAGGATGGAGAACAGGTTCTGCGGCATGCGGGCGACGATCGAGGTGAAGATCAGCAGGGACATGCCGTTGCCGATGCCGCGCTCGGTGATGAGCTCCCCCAGCCACATGATCAGGCCCGTGCCGGCTGTCATGGTAACGATCATCAGCGCCAGATTCGCCGGCGAGTCATCGGGAATCACCGGTACGGAGCAGCCGGTGAAGAGATTGCCATTGGCGGCGGTGGCGACAATGGTGGCGGACTGGAGTACGCCCAGGCCGATCGTCAGGTAGCGGGTGTACTCGGTGAGCTTCGCCGTTCCGGACTGCCCCTCCTTGTACAGCTCCTCAAAGCGCGGAATCACCACGCGCAGCAGCTGAATGATGATGGAGGCGGTGATGTAGGGCATGATGCCCAGCGCGAATACGCTCAGCTGCAACAGCGCGCCGCCGGAGAAGATGTTGATCAGCCCGAGCAGACCCTCGTCCTGGCTCTCACCCACGCAGATCTGCACATTGGCCAGGTCAACGCCGGGGGTCGGCAGCACCGAGCCGAAGCGGAACAGCGCCATGATGCCCAGGGTGAACAGGAGCTTTCTCCTCAGGTCCGGCGTCTTGAACGCCTGGATGAACGCACTGAACACTCGGTCTCCTGTAACGGGCTGTGACGGATGTTGATATCGGGTGAACCGGCGCGCCTATCACGCC
Organism: Actinomyces sp. 565; assembly: GCF_010365615.1. Classification (NCBI taxonomy): domain Bacteria; kingdom Bacillati; phylum Actinomycetota; class Actinomycetes; order Actinomycetales; family Actinomycetaceae; genus Actinomyces; species Actinomyces sp. 565. The sequence goes on along the minus strand of NZ_PIZD01000058.1, from coordinate 18,753 downwards.
GGCTGTTCGGGTCCGCCCGGGGACGCGTCTCTTGCCGGTCCGGGGCATACCCTGGGCTACCCTACCCCGCTCGGCCGACGCCACCCGACCTCAGCAGGCGCAGGCGGCGGGGTATCGGTCACGCACTGCGCACCCACCCGGCCGGCCCGCACGCCGGCCCGGCGGCTGCCGACGTGCGCGGGTTCCCACCACGAGTACGCGTTCTGGAGCCCTGCGACGGCAGGGCACGGGAAAGCCTCCAGGAGGACGTACACGGCCACGCCCGTACCACAGACGGGCACGGAAACGGCGCTAAACGGCGCAGAAACACGGTTCCGGCCGGGCTAGGGGTATCCCCCCGCCCGGCCGGAACCGTGACACCTGCGCTGCTTGTCGGCCCCGCGCTAGCGGCAGCCGACCAGCGATCAGCGCGCGGCTAGTGTGCCGCCCGCGGCCTCGATCTTCTCCTTGGCGGAGTCGGACCAGGCGTCGACCGTTAGGTCCAGCTTGACCGCCACGTCGCCGCCGCCCAGCACCTTGACGAGGCTGCGCTTGCGGACCGCGCCCTTGGCAACCAGGTCCTCAACCGTGACCGCGCCGCCCTCCGGGAACAGCTCGGCGATGCGGCCTACGTTCACGGGCTGGTACTCAACGCGGTTGGGGTTACGGAACCCGCGCAGCTTGGGCAGGCGCATGTGCAGCGGCATCTGGCCGCCCTCAAAGCCAGGCCGTACCTGGTAGCGGGCCTTGGTGCCCTTGGTACCGCGACCGGCAGTCTTGCCCTTGGAGGCCTCACCGCGGCCGACCCGCGTCTTGGCCTTCTTGGCGCCCGGCGCCGGGCGGAGGTCGTGCAGGCGGATAATCTGACCCGCCTCCTGCTTGTTCGTGTCAGCCATCTCAGGCCTCCTCAACGGTGACAAGGTGCGCCACCTTGGCGATCATGCCGCGCACGGACGGGTTGTCCGCACGGACCACTGAGTGGCGGATCCGGCGCAGGCCGAGTGCCTTCAGGGTCTCGCGCTGGCGGCGCGTGCCCCCGATGGTTGAACGGACCTGGGTCACCTTGATCTGCCGCGCGTCCTGCTGGGTCTTTTCGGTTGCGGCTTCAGCCATCACGCACCCACTCCTTCAGCGGCCTTCTCGGCCTCCTTCTTCTCGGCCTCGGCCCGCTTGGCGGCCTCGCCCTCGGCGCGGGCGCGCAGCATCGACTGCGGCGCGACCTCCTCCAGGGGCAGGCCACGGCGAACCGCGACCGACTCGGGCTGCTCGAGCTGCTTGAGCGCGGCCACCGTCGCGTGGACGATGTTGATCGCGTTCGAGGAGCCGAGCGACTTCGACAGGATGTCGTGCACGCCCGCGCACTCCAGCACGGCGCGCACCGGTCCACCGGCAATAACACCGGTACCGGGCGCGGCGGGGCGCAGCAGCACGACGCCGGCGGCGTCCTCGCCCTGCACCAGGTGCGGGATGGTGCGGCGGATCATCGGGACGTGGAAGAACTCCTTCTTCGCCGCCTCGACGGCCTTGGCGATGGCGGCGGGAACTTCCTTCGCCTTGCCGTAGCCGACGCCGACCGTGCCCTCGCCGTCTCCGACCACTACCAGCGCGGTGAAGGTGAAGCGGCGGCCGCCCTTGACGACCTTGGACACGCGGTTGATCGTGACGACGCGCTCGATGTACTTGTCGTCGTTGCCCCGACCACTGTTGCGGTCGCGGCGGTCAGTGTTGCGGTCACGGCGGCCGCGGCCCTCGCCGCGGTCGCTCTCGCGCCGGGCCGAGCCGTCGGACGACGCTGACCTGTCTCGCTGCGGTGCAGCCATCAGAAACTCCTTAGCTTTCTCGTCGTCTGGCTCAGAACTCCAGGCCGCCCTCGCGGGCGCCCTCGGCTACGGCCGCCACGCGACCGTGATACTTGTAACCGCCACGGTCGAATACGACCTTCTCGATGCCCAGTGCCTTGGCGCGCTCGGCAACCAGCTCACCCACGCGGCGGGCGGCACCGACCTTGTGACCCTCGACACCCTGGGCCGCGGCCTCGTGGGTGGAGGCGGAGCACAGGGTGTGCCCGATGGTGTCGTCGATGACCTGCGCCACCATGTGCCGGTTGGAGCGGCTGACGACCAGCCGGGGGCGCTCGGCCGTGCCGGACACGTGCTTGCGCACGCGCTGGTGGCGGATCTTGCGGGCGACGCGCTTGGTCTTGTCCCTCTTGATCGCGTAAGCCATGGTCACTTACCAGCCTTTCCGACCTTGCGGCGCACGTTCTCGCCGGCGTAGCGCACGCCCTTGCCCTTGTAGGGCTCCGGCGGGCGGATCTTGCGAATGTTCGCGGCAACCTCGCCGACCTGCTCCTTGGAGATGCCGGAGACGATCACCTTGGAGGTGCCATCCACCTTCAGCTCGATGCCCTCGGGGGCGTCGACGACGACGGTGTGGGAGAAGCCGAGCGACAGCTCGACGCTGCTGCCCTTCTGCGCGGCGCGGTAACCGGTGCCTACGATCTCCAGCTGCTTGGAGTAGCCGTCCGTCACACCGATGACCATGTTGTTGATCAGCGTGCGGGACAGGCCGTGCAGCGACCGGGAGCGGCGCTCGTCGTCGGGGCGGGTCACCAGGATGGAGCCGTCCTCCTGGCGCTCGACCTTCAGCGGCTGGGCGATGGTGCGGCTCAGGGTGCCCTTGGGACCCTTGACCGTCACGTCGTTGCCCTCGATGATGACGTCCACTCCGGCGGGTACCGGAACGGGAAGGCGTCCAATACGAGACATGGTTCTTCTCCGCTCCTTCTCTCACCAGACGTAGGCGAGCACTTCGCCGCCTACGCCCCGGGACTCGGCCTGCCGATCGGTCAGGAGGCCGGAGGAGGTGGACAGGATCGCCACCCCCAGGCCGCCGAGGACCTTGGGCAGGTTCGTGGACTTCGCGTATACCCGCAGACCGGGCTTGGAGACGCGCTTGAGGCCCTGGATGGCACGCTGCCGGTTGGCACCGTACTTCAGGTTAAGCGTGAGCGTCTTGCCGACCTGCGCGTCGGTCACCTCGTAGCCGTCGATGTAGCCCTCAGCCTGCAGCATCTTGGCGATATTCACCTTCAGCTTGCTGGAGGGCATCGAGACGGACTCGTGGTAGGCGTTGTTTGCGTTACGCAGACGAGTCAGCATGTCTGCGATTGGGTCTGTCATTGTCATTAGTGGGCCTGCGCCCTTCCTCGTCGCGGTTTCCTCCTCGGACCTGCGACGTAAGTTCTTACCAGCTGGACTTGCTCACGCCGGGGAGCTGGCCGTTCAGGGCCATCTCGCGCAGGCAGATGCGGCACAGGCCGAACTTGCGGTACACCGAGCGCGGCCGGCCGCAGCGCTGGCAGCGCGTGTAGGCCCTGACGCCGAACTTCGGCTTGCGGTTCGCCTTCGCGATCAGAGAGGTCTTTGCCATGTCACTTCTCCTTGAAGGGGAAGCCGAGCTGCTTCAGCAGCGAGCGGGCCTCCTCATCGGTCTTGGCCGTGGTTACAACAGTGATGTCCATGCCGCGCACGCGGTCGATGGCGTCCGGGTCGATCTCGTGGAAGACGGACTGCTCGGTCAGGCCGAAGGTGTAGTTGCCGTTGCCATCGAACTGCTTGGGGCTGAGCCCGCGGAAGTCACGGATGCGCGGCAGCGAGATCGAGATGAGCCGGTCCAGGAACTCCCACATCCGGTCCCCGCGCAGCGTCACGTGAGCGCCGATAGGCTGACCGGCGCGCAGCTTGAACTGTGCGATGGACTTGCGAGCACGCGTGACCTGCGGCTTCTGGCCGGTGATGGCTGCGAGGTCGCGCACGGCGCCCTCGATCAGCTTGGAGTCGTGAGCGGCCTCACCCACACCCATGTTCACGACGACCTTGACGACGCGCCCGGCCTCCATGACGTTGGAGTGGTTGAACTCCTCCAGCAGGGCCGGAAGCACCTGGTCGGTGTACTTCGCCTTCAGGCGGGGGGCGACGGCGGTCGCCGTGGTCTCAACCGTGTTCTCAGCCATGGTCACAGATCCTCCCCGGACTTCTTGGCGTAACGCACGCGTACGGTGCGCTTGCGCCCGTTGGGACGCACGCCCTCCTCAACCCGGAAGCCGACGCGGGTGCGCTGCTTGGTCTTAGGGTCGATGGGCATGACATTGGAGATGTGGATGGGCGCCTCGACGGTCTCGATACCGCCGGCGGTGGCTCCCTGAGCGGTCTGGCGGGGCCGCGTGTGCTTGGTGACACGCTGCACACCCTCGACCACGACGCGGTCCTCCTTCGGGATTACCCGCAGTACGCGCCCGGTCTTGCCCTTGTCCTTGCCAGCGATGACGATGACCTGGTCGCCCTTCTTGATGCGTGCCATGGATCAGATCACCTCCGGTGCGAGCGAGACGATGCGCATGAACTTCTTGTCACGAAGCTCGCGGCCGACGGGGCCGAAGATGCGCGTGCCGCGCGGTTCCCCGTCGTTGTTCTTGATGATGACGGCCGCGTTCTCATCGAAGCGGATGTACGAGCCGTCCGGGCGGCGACGTTCCTTGGCAGCGCGCACGACCACCGCCCTGACGACCTCGCCCTTCTTGACGCTGCCGCCGGGGATGGCGTCCTTCACGGTGGCGACGATCTGGTCGCCGATGCCCGCATAGCGCCGACCCGAGCCGCCGAGCACACGGATGCACAGGATCTCCTTGGCACCGGTGTTGTCGGCGACCTTTAGTCGCGACTCCTGCTGGATCATTGAGTGTTCTCCTGTCGTCGAGCCGGTTCTCACTGCGCGCGGGGCGAAGCGAGCCTGGCCGAACGTTCCTTCTTCTTGTGCGCGCCGCCCGCCACTGGCGGGCCGATCAGGTGCGCGGGCCCCAGCAGACACAGGCGCACAGGCGCGAGGTCTCTGCCGGGCGCACCATTGCACGCAGCTCCACAACCTTAGTGCAACGCGGGGAATTGCCGGTAGTCATGCCACGATTCCCGCCCTGTGCCTTTGCTCACCGCCTTGGCAGCAGGGGCTGTCCCGGTCCGCCTGGACAGGCCGACCCCGCACGTCCCGGCACCCGGGGACGGCCGTCGCCGACACGCTGCGGCACATCAATTGTGATCTGGCACTCAGATTAGTAATCTTGGCGAGTCCTGCCATGACCCTGATCGAGGAGACCTTGAAATGACCGCTCAACTGTCACGCCGTCGGATGCTGTCTGCCGCCACGGTCACCGCCCTAGCCGCGGTAGGCGCTCCGCTGCTGGCGCCCTCCCCCGCCTTCGCCGCCGATGGCAACGACCTGTACTTCATCAAGACCAACAACACCGGCCAAGGCAAGATCGAGGTCCACGCCCTGACCGCCGCCTCCAACTACACCTCCTTCTCCCGCCACAACATCACCACCCTGACCAACGGCGAACGCAACAACGGCACCTTCCACATGGTCGGCAACGACCTGTACTTCATCAAGACCAACAACACCGGCCAAGGCAAGATCGAGGTCCACGCCCTCACCGCCGCCTCCAACTACACCTCCTTCTCCCGCCACAACATCACCACCCTGACCAACGGCGAACGCAACAACGGCACCTTCTGGGTGCCCTCATCCGTGGGCAACACGGCCGGCTCGGCTCCGACCGGCCGGCTGAACGCCAAGATAATTGCGGCGGCCCAGGCCTACGCGGAAGGTGACGTGGGAGGCCAGTGCGCGGCGTGGGTACAGACCGTGATCCGCGCGGCGGGCGGCACGCCGGTGTACCTGGAGAACTTCCCCTGGGGCTACAACGCCTCCTGGGCGAAGATCTGCACCGAGATCGTCGGTTGGGAGAATGTACAGCCGGGCGACATCTGCCAGTGGGTCTACCCGGACATCGCCAGCGGGCACACAGCCATCATCACGGCGGGAGGCTCCGCCTCCACGGCGCAGGTCATCGACTCCAACTACGGTTACGGTGAGCGCGTCCACCGCGGCAGCTTCGCCTCCCGCAACACGGGTGGCTACTACAAGATCTGGCGCCTGAACTGAGCCGCGCCGAACGGCCCGCCCGCCTCAGCATCGGGTGAGCGCGGCCCTGAATACGACGACATACGACGACGCCGCAGACCGGGTGATCCCGTGCCTGCGGCGTCGTCGTATATGCGGGTGAAGGGCTACCGGATGGTGCCCACTGGACTCAGCGAGAGGTCACTTGGCCTTTTCGATGATCTCCACCAGCCGCCAGCGCTTGGTGGCACTGAGCGGGCGGGTCTCCATGATGAGCACGAGATCGCCGGGATGGGCGTCATTGTGCTCGTCGTGGACCTTGTACTTCTTCGAACGACGCAGCACCTTGCCGTACAGGGAGTGCTTGTAGCGCTCCTCAACCTCGACGACGATCGTCTTCTGCATCTTGTCCGACACGACGTAGCCCCGCCGCACCTTGCGGTGGTTGCGCTCGGGGGCGCCGGGCTGGTCCTGGGCGGTCTCGTTCTGAGTAGTCTGCTCGCTCACTTGGCCTCCTCCTGGGTGCTCGGAGCGGTGCGGATTCCGAGCTCACGCTCGCGCACGATGGTGTAGATGCGGGCAATATCGCGACGCACGGCCTTCATACGGCCGTGGTCCTCGAGCTGGCCGGTCGCGGAGGCGAACCGCAGGTTGAACAGTTCGGCCTTCGCCTTGGAGAGCTCCTCTTCAAGACGCTCATTGTCCATGGCGTCGAGGTCGGCCGGGGTCAGGCCCTTGGAACCGATAGCCATCAGACGTCACCACCCTCACGAGTCACGAAACGGGTTTTCATCGGAAGCTTGGCCTGGGCGCGCCGCATCGCCTCCCGGGCGAGCTCGACGTCAACGCCACCGAGCTCGAACATGACGCGTCCGGGCTTGACGTTGGCGACCCACCACTCCGGGGCTCCCTTACCGGAACCCATGCGGGTCTCGGCGGGCTTCTTGGTCAGCGGACGGTCCGGGAAGATGTTGATCCAGACCTTCCCACCACGCTTGATGTGGCGGGTCATGGCGATACGGGCCGCCTCGATCTGCCGGTTGGTGACGTAGGCGGGCTCCAGGGCCTGGATGCCGTAGTCGCCGAAGGAGATCTGGTTGCCGCCCTTGGACATACCCGAGCGGTGCGGACGGTGCTGCTTGCGGTACTTGGTACGGCGGGGAATGAGCACGGCTCAGGCCTCCGTTCCCTGGTCGGGGGCAGCGTTCTCGGTGGCCGGCGCCTGCTCGACCTGCTGCTCGCTTTGGCGCGGGGCGCGCTCACCACGACGACCGCGGCGCTCACCACGACCGCGGCCGCGCGGGGCGGACTCGGCCTGCTGGCGGGCGAACTCGCGCTCGGTCATGTCGCCCTTGTAGATCCAGACCTTCACGCCAATGCGGCCGAAGGTCGTCCTGGCCTCGTAGAAGCCGTAGTCGATGTTGGCCCGCAGGGTGTGCAGTGGCACGCGGCCCTCGCGGTAGAACTCGCTGCGGCTCATCTCGGCGCCGCCCAGACGGCCCGAGCACTGCACGCGCACGCCCTTGGCACCGGCGCGCATGGCGGACTGCAGCCCGCGACGCATGGCGCGCCGGAAGGACACACGGCTGGCGAGCTGCTCGGCGATGCCCTGGGCAACCAGCTGAGCGTCCAGGTCCGGGTTGCGGACCTCGAGGATGTTGAGCTGGACCTGCTTGCCGGTCAGCTTCTCCAGCGATGCGCGCAGGCGCTCGGCCTCCACGCCGCGCCGCCCGATGACGATGCCGGGGCGGGCGGTGTGCAGGTCGACGCGGACCCGGTCCCGGGTGCGCTCGATGTCTACCTTGGAGATGCCGGCCCGCTCCATGCCGTCCTCCATGAGGCGGCGGATCTTGACATCCTCATCCACGAAGTCGCGGTAACGCTGACCGGGCTTGGTGGAGTCGGCGAACCAGCGCGAGCGGTGGTCCGTAGTGATGCCCAGGCGGAACCCGGTCGGGTTGACCTTCTGCCCCATTACCGGGCTCCTTCCTGCTTGTTAGCGTCGGCGCGGTCGCCGACGACCACGGTGATGTGACTGGTGCGCTTCAGGATCCGGCCGGCGCGTCCCTGGGCGCGCGGGCGGAACCGCTTGAGGGTCGGGCCCTCGTCGGCGTACACCTCGGTGATGAAAAGGTCGTTCTCGTCGAAGCGCTCGCCGTCGCGCTCGGCCTGATACCGGGCGTTGGCGATGGCGGACTCGATTACCTTGCGGACTGGCACCGCAGCGGCCTGCGGTGCGAAACGCAGCACGCCCACGGCGTCGACGGCGCGCTTGCCGCGGACCACGTCCACGACACGGCGTGCCTTCATCGGCGTGCAGCGCACGTATTTGGCCTGCGCCTTGGCTTCCATGTTCTTCAGCCTCTCAAACTCTCCGGCGCCCGTCAGCGACGCGCCTTGCGGTCGTCCTTGACGTGCCCGCGGAAGGTGCGGGTCGGGGCGAACTCACCGAGCTTGTGCCCCACCATCGACTCGGTGACGAACACCGGGACGTGCTTGCGGCCGTCGTGGACAGCAAAGGTGTGGCCGATGAAGTCCGGCGTGATGACCGAACGACGTGACCAGGTCTTGATGACGTTCTTGGTGCCCTTCTCGTTCTGGACGTCCACCTTCTTCTGCAGGTGGTCGTCGACGAAGGGGCCCTTCTTCAAGCTTCGCGACATGATGGCTCCTATCAGCGCTTCTTGCCGGTCCGACGACGACGCACGATAAGCCGGTCGCTGGACTTGTTGGGACGGCGGGTACGGCCCTCAGGCTTGCCCCAGGGCGAGACGGGGTGGCGACCACCGGAGGTGCGGCCCTCACCACCACCGTGCGGGTGATCCACAGGGTTCATGACCACACCGCGGACGGTCGGGCGCACGCCCTTCCAGCGCATACGGCCGGCCTTACCCCAGTTGATGTTGGACTGCTCGGCGTTGCCGACCTCGCCCACGGTCGCCCGGCAGGCGGCCTCGACATTGCGGATCTCCCCGGAGGGCATGCGCAGCTGCGCGTACTTACCCTCCTTGGCCACCAGCTGCACCGAGGTGCCGGCGCTGCGGGCGATCTTGGCGCCCCCGCCGGGGCGCAGCTCGACAGCGTGCACCACGGTACCGGTGGGGATGTTGCGCAGCGGCAGGCAGTTACCGGGCTTGATGTCGGCCCCGGGGCCGGCTTCCACGCGGTCGCCCTGGCGCAGCCCATTGGGAGCGAGGATGTAGCGCTTCTCGCCGTCCAGGTAGTGCAGCAGCGCGATGCGGGCAGTGCGGTTGGGGTCGTACTCGATGTGCGCGACCTTGGCGGGCACGCCGTCCTTGTCGTGGCGACGGAAGTCGATCAGCCGGTAGGCGCGCTTGTGCCCGCCGCCCTTGTGCCGGGTGGTGATGCGCCCGGAGGAGTTGCGGCCCCCGGACTTGCTCAGCGGCCGCACCAGCGACTTCTCGGGCCGGTTGCGAGTCAGCTCGCTGAAGTCGGCGACGGAGGCGCCGCGACGACCGGGGGTCGTCGGCTTGTACTTACGGATTCCCATCTCGGTCTTCTACCTTCCGTGTCAGTCCGTCACGTCGCCGAAGATGTCGATGGTGCCCTCGCGCAGCGTGACGATCGCGCGCTTGGTGTCCTTCGACTTGCCGATGCCCGTGCGGGTGCGGCGGGTCTTGCCGCGGCGGTTGATCGTGTTCACCGACTCGACCTTGACGTCAAAGATCGCCTCGACGGCAATCTTGATCTCGGTCTTGTTGGCGCCCGGGTCTACCAGGAAGGTGTACTGCCCACGGTCCATGCAGGTGTACGACTTCTCCGAGACGACCGGCGCGAGGATGACATCGCGGGGGTTCTTGCTCTTCTCGAGGCTCACTTGGACTCCTCCTCACCCTTGCCGAGGAATGCGTCCAGGGCGGCGGCGGTGAAGACGACGTCATCGGAGTTGAGGACGTCGTAGGTGTTCAGCTGGTCGGCCTGAAGCACATGCGCCTCGGGGGCGTTGCGCAGGCTGAGTCGGGTGAGCTCGTCACCGCGGGCGGCGACCACCAGGGACTTGGGACGGTCCGTGAGGTTGCGCAGTGCCGTGAGCGCCGACTTGGTGGACGGCTTCTCAGCAGTGACGAACTCGGTGATGACGTGGATACGGCCGTGACGAGCGCGGTCCGAAAGGGCCGAGCGCAGGGCGGCTGCCTTCATCTTCTTCGGGGTGCGCTGGGAGTAGTCGCGCGGCTGCGGGCCGTGCACGGTGCCACCGCCGGTGAACTGGGGCGCGCGGATGGAGCCCTGACGGGCGCGGCCGGTGCCCTTCTGGCGGTACGGCTTGCGGCCACCGCCCCGGACCATGCCACGGGTCTTGGTGGCGTGCGTGCCCTGGCGGGCCGCGGCCAGCTGGGCCACGACGACCTGGTGCATCAGCGGGATGTTGGGCTCGACGTCGAAGATCTCGCCGGGCAGCTCCGCGGTGCCGGTCTTAGCACCCTTGGAGTCGACGATGTCGACGGTGATGGTCTCTGCCATGGTGTCAGGCTCCCTTCACGGCGGTGCGGATGACGACCACCGAGCCCTTGGGGCCGGGGATGGCGCCGCCCATGAGCAGCACGCCCTTGTCGGTGTCGACGCCCCGGACCTTGAGGTTCTGGACGGTCGTGGTGGCGTGGCCCATGCGGCCGGCCATGCGCAGGCCCTTGAAGATTCGGCCCGGGGTGGCGCAGGCGCCCACGGAGCCGGGCTTGCGGTGGTTGCGGTGCGCACCGTGGGAGGCGCCGACGCCGGAGAAGCCGTGACGCTTCATGGTTCCGGCGAAGCCCTTGCCCTTAGAGGTGCCGGTGACATCGACCAGCTGGCCTACCTCGAAGGTGTCAACGTTGAGCTCCTGGCCGGGGGTGTAGTCCCCGGCGAGCGCCGTGCGGACCTCGGCGACGTGGCGGCGGGGCGCTACCCCGGCCTTGGCGAAGTGGCCGGCGAGCGGCTTGGTTACCTTGCGCTCGTCGATCTCGCCGAAGGCGAGCTGGACGGCCTCGTAGCCGTCGTTCTCTACGGTGCGGACCTGGGTGACGACGTTGGTGTCTACACGCACGACCGTGACCGGGCGCAGGACGCCGTTCTCGTCCCAGACCTGGGTCATGCCGAGCTTGGTGCCGAGCAGCGCCTTGGTGGGCGCGGTGGGCGGGTTGGTTGTCATGGCTTCAGTCCTCAGAGCTTGATCTCAATGTTGACGTCGGCCGGCAGGTCGAGCCGCATGAGCGAGTCGACGGCCTTCGGGGTCGGGTCGACGATGTCGATAAGCCGCTTGTGCGTGCGCATCTCGAAGTGCTCGCGGCTGTCCTTGTACTTGTGGGGCGACCGGATAACGCAGAACACGTTCTTCTCGGTCGGCAGCGGCACCGGACCCACGACCGTCGCGCCCGCGCGGGTCACGACGTCGACGATCTTGCGCGCCGAGGAGTCAATGACCTCGTGGTCGTAGGACTTGAGCCGGATGCGGATCTTCTGTCCCGCCATGGCGCCTAACCTCTCTTGCTTTCGGTTACCGGTCCACGCGCTCGGGCGTGTCGCGTTGCGACGCGCACCTCGGCCCCGTCAAGGGCTGGTGGGCCGGTCTGGACACACGGAAGCCCGATGGCAATCGGGTCCGTCAGACTGGATTCCGGGGTGGGCCCCCGGGGCGGCCGGGCAGGCTTGCGCCTGTCGACCGGCCTACGTTATCAACGCCTCGGCCACCGGTGAAAGCCGGAATCCGCCCGAAGCGCTGTGAGACCGCGCACGGGTCCACGCGCTCGGGCGTGTCGCCCCAGCCGCAACCCGCTCAGGCGGCTCGCCGGTGCTGCCGAGGCCGCGGAGAGCCGCTCCCGCCACGGCAGGTAATTACTACCAGCTGCAGGGATATGCCGGGAGGCCCGCCACCCCAAGGGCGACGGGCCTCCTGCGTGCATTCAGCGGGCGGTGAGCCCGCGGCGGACCAGCGTTACCGCTGGGACCGGGTCACTTGATGATCTTGGTGACGCGGCCGGAGCCGACGGTGCGGCCACCCTCACGGATGGCGAAGCCGAGGCCCTCCTCCATGGCGATGGGCTGGATCAGCTCAACCGACATCTCGGTGGTGTCGCCGGGCATGACCATCTCGGTGCCCTCGGGCAGCGTGATGACGCCGGTGACGTCCGTGGTGCGGAAGTAGAACTGCGGACGGTAGTTGGAGTAGAAGGGGTTGTGACGGCCGCCCTCGTCCTTGGTCAGAATGTAGACGTGGCCCTCGAACTCGGTGTGCGGGGTGATGGAGCCCGGCTTGCAGACGACCTGACCGCGCTCGACGTCCTCGCGGCGGGTACCGCGCAGCAGCAGACCGCAGTTCTCACCGGCCCAGGCCTCGTCCATGGACTTGTGGAACATCTCGATGCCGGTGACGGTGGTCTTCTGCGGGTCGCGGATACCGAGGATCTCGACCTCGGAGTTGATCGGCAGCTTGCCGCGCTCAACACGACCGGTGACGACGGTGCCGCGACCGGTGATGGTGAAGACGTCCTCAATCGGCATGAGGAACGGCTTGTCCATGTCACGCTCGGGGGTCGGGATGTACTCGTCGACCGCGTCCATGAGCTCCTTGATCTTGCCGGTCCACTCGGGGTCGCCCTCGAGGGCCTTCAGCGCGGAGACGCGGATGACGGGGGCCTCGTCACCGTCGTAGTCCTGGGAGGACAGCAGCTCGCGGACCTCCATCTCGACGAGCTCGAGGAGCTCCTCGTCATCGACCATGTCGGACTTGTTCAGCGCCACCAGCAGGGCGGGGACGCCGACCTGGCGGGCCAGCAGCACGTGCTCGCGGGTCTGGGCCATGGGGCCGTCGGTGGCGGCGACCACCAGGATGGCGCCGTCCATCTGCGCGGCACCGGTGATCATGTTCTTGATGTAGTCGGCGTGACCGGGGGCGTCCACGTGGGCGTAGTGACGCTTGTCGGTCTCGTACTCGACGTGCGCGATGTTGATGGTGATACCGCGCTGGCGCTCCTCGGGAGCCTTGTCGATCTCGTCGAAGGGGGTGAAGGGGTTGAGGTCCGGGTACTCGTCGTGCAGGACCTTGGAGATCGCGGCGGTCAGCGTCGTCTTACCGTGGTCGACGTGACCGATCGTTCCGATGTTGACGTGCGGCTTGGTCCGCTCGAACTTGGCCTTGGCCACTGGTGTCCTCCTGGGACTCGGGTAGTTCTCTTCGTCGGGAGTCGACTAGCACATGTTAGCCGTACCGACTGCGAGAGTGTCTACGGGTGAATTGTTGGAAATCTTACTT
>NZ_PIZD01000058.1:0-5283 GCF_010365615.1 Actinomyces sp. 565 | reverse complement strand
CCGGGGCCGGGGCCGCCGGGGCGGGGCTGTTCGCCTCCGCCCCGGCGACTGCGCAGGCCGGGTTACTCGCCCTTGGCCTTGGCGATGACCTCGTCAGCGACGTTCTTGGGAACCTCGGCGTAGGAGTCGAACGCCATGGAGTACACGGCGCGGCCCTGCGTCTTGGAACGCAGGTCGCCGACGTAGCCGAACATCTCCGACAGCGGCACGGCGGCCTTGATGACCTTCACGCCCTGTGCATCCTCCATCGACTGGACCATGCCACGGCGGGAGTTCAGGTCGCCGATCACGTCGCCCATGTACTCCTCGGGGGTGCGCACCTCGACGGCCATGACCGGCTCGAGCAGAACCGGCTGAGCCCGCTTGGCGCCCTCCTTGAAGGCCATGGAGCCTGCGATCTTGAAGGCCATCTCGGAGGAGTCAACCTCGTGGTAGCCGCCGTCGACCAGGGTGGCCTTGACGTCCACCATGGGGTAGCCGGCCAGCACGCCGGTGGTCATGGCCTCCTGCACGCCGGCGTCGACGCTCGGGATGAACTCCCGGGGCACGCGCCCACCGGTGACGGCGTTGACGAACTCGTAGTGCGTGTTCTCGGCCTCGTCGTCGGCCTCGTCGGCCACGAGCGGCTCGAAGGACATGAGCACCTTCGCGAACTGGCCGGAGCCACCGGTCTGCTTCTTGTGCGTGTACTCGACCTTGTCGACCTTCTTGCGGATGGTCTCGCGGTAGGCGACCATCGGGTTACCGACGTTCGCCTCAACCTTGAACTCGCGCCGCATGCGGTCGACGAACACGTCCAGGTGCAGCTCGCCCATACCGCCGATGACGGTCTGGCCGGTCTCCTCGTCGAGCTCGACCGTGAAGGTCGGGTCCTCCTCGGAGAGCTTCTGGATGGCGACGCCGAGCTTCTCCTGGTCGCCCTTGGTCTTGGGCTCGATGGCCACGTGGATCACGGGGTCCGGGAAGGTCATCGACTCCAGGATGACCGGGTCGCCCTGGGCGCACAGGGTGTCACCGGTGGTCACGTCCTTCAGGCCGATGAAGGCGTAGATGTGGCCGGCGTGGGCCTCCTCCACCGGGTTCTCCTTGTTGGAGTGCATCTGGAAGAGCTTGCCGACGCGCTCCTTGCGGCCCTTGGTGGCGTTGAACACCGTGTCGCCCTGGGCGACCTTGCCGGAGTAGACGCGCACGTAAACCAGCTTGCCGTAGAACGGGTGGGTGGCGACCTTGAAGGCCAGGGCGGAGAAGGGCTCCTTCTCGTCGGCCTCGCGGGTCAGCACCTTGGACTCGTCGCCGGGGGCGTGGCCCTCGACCGCGGGCACGTCCAGCGGAGAGGGCAGGTAGTCGAGCACGCCGTCCAGAACCGGCTGAATGCCCTTGTTCTTGAAGGCGGAGCCGGCGAAGACCGGGAAGGCCTGGCCGGCGATGGTGAGCTTGCGGATACCGCGCTTGAGCTCGGCGACCGACAGCTCCTCCCCCTCCAGGTACTTCTCCATCAGCTCGTCGTCGGCCTCGGCGACCGTCTCCATGAGCTCGCCCCGCAGCTGCTCGGCCTTGGCCACCAGCTCGGCCGGGATCTCCTCGTACTCGACGATCGAGCCGCGGGTGTCCTTGCCATCGGCGTCCTTCTCCGGGAAGCGGATGGCCCGCATCTCGATGACGTCGACGACGCCGGAGAACTCGTTCTCGGCACCGATGGGGAAGTTCACGACGATCGGGGTGGCGTGGAGCCGGTCGCGGATCGTCTGCACGGAGAAGTCGAAGTCCGCACCCAGCTTGTCCATCTTGTTGATGTAGCAGATGCGGGGCACGTTGTACTTGTCCGCCTGGCGCCACACCGTCTCGGACTGGGGCTCAACGCCCTCCTTGCCGTCGAAGACGGCGACCGCGCCGTCGAGCACACGCAGCGAGCGCTCGACCTCGACCGTGAAGTCGACGTGGCCGGGGGTGTCGATGATGTTGATCTGGTTGTCTTTCCAGAAGCAGGTGGTGGCCGCGGAGGTGATGGTGATACCGCGCTCCTGCTCCTGCTCCATCCAGTCCATCGTCGAGGCGCCGTCGTGCGTCTCGCCGATCTTGTAGTTGATACCCGTGTAGAACAGGATGCGCTCAGTCACGGTGGTCTTGCCGGCATCGATGTGAGCCATGATGCCGATGTTGCGGACCTTGGTGAGGTCAGTCAGCACGTCTAGTGCCACTAGTGGTGTCCTTCGTTCGTTAGGTGAGGGAGTTGGGCCCGTACGAGCCGGCGGGCCCGGACGGCGTGGGGATGCTTACCAGCGGTAGTGAGCGAAGGCCTTGTTGGACTCGGCCATTCGGTGCATGTCCTCGCGCCGCTTGACAGCGGCGCCGAGGCCGTTGGAGGCGTCCAGAATCTCGTTCATCAGGCGCTCGGTCATGGTGTTCTCGCGGCGCTGCCGGGAGAAGTCCACCAGCCAGCGCAGCGCGAGGGTGGTGGCGCGGTTCGGGCGGACCTCGACGGGGACCTGGTAGGTGGCGCCGCCGACGCGGCGGGAGCGCACCTCCAGGGCCGGGCGGATGTTGTCCAGAGCGCGCTTGAGCACCGAGACCGGGTCCTGGTCGGTCTTGGAGCGCACGCCCTCGAGGGCGCCGTAGACGATGCGCTCGGCGGTTGCCTTCTTGCCGTCGAGCAGTACGCGGTTGACGAGCTGGGTGACGACGGGCGAGCCGTAGACCGGGTCGACGGCAAGCGGGCGCCGGGGTGCGGGACCCTTACGGGGCATTAGTTCTTCTCCTTCTTGGCGCCGTACTTGGAGCGTGCCTGCTGACGACCCTTGACACCCTGGGTATCGAGGGAGCCGCGCACGATGTGGTAGCGGACACCGGGAAGGTCCTTCACACGACCCCCGCGGACGAGCACGATCGAGTGCTCCTGGAGGTTGTGGCCCTCACCGGGGATGTAGGCCGTGACCTCAATTCCGGTGGACAGGCGCACGCGGGCGACCTTACGGAGGGCGGAGTTCGGCTTCTTCGGGGTCGTGGTGTACACACGGGTGCATACGCCACGACGCTGCGGGCTGGACTTGAGCGCCGGCGTCTTGGACGCCGCGCGCTTGGTTGAGCGGCCCTTGCGGACCAGCTGCTGAATTGTGGGCACTACTGATTCTCCATCTTGAAGTGCTTTGCGGGCTGTCGTTGCCCACGTGCCGACCCGCTCTTCCCCGACGGCGCACTCCGCCACGGAATGGGCCGGTCCGCAGGGAGTCGGCCGGGCCGACGGCGCTGCGTCCGGAGCCCCGTGACGGGGCCCGTCGGTTCCCACCGCGGCAGACCCGCGTCACCCCTCGACGTCTGGCGCCGATCGGCTGGGAACGGAATGGAGAACGGTAGCCCGCACACGGGCACCAGTGGGGCACACTACCCGGGCACGACGCCGCACGCCAGACGGGCTCAGGGTGTTCCTGGCCACGTAAAACCGCCCCACCAAAACCGGTAGCTGCAACCGGCTCGCGCCCGGGGTGCGGTCGGCTTACTGGCGCGGGGACCGATCACTGGCGCGGGGCCGAGCGACGGACGCTGCGCGCGGATCCCGGTGCCACGGCCCGTACTGGGTGGGCGGGGCGCTCAGGATAGAGCCTAATGGGGGGTTTCGTGTTTGTGGGTGTGGGGGCAAGGACTCGGGCTGTTGCGTGGTGGTCGTGTTCGGGTTGACGAGGTCGTGTTCGGCGGGTGCCGGCCGCGCCGGCTGGACGTTAACAACGCTACTTAACGGCCTGCTGTATACCTCAGAGCCCTTCAGCAGGCCGTTAACAGGTGTTGTTAACCCCGAAGTGGCGTTGCAGATGATCCGGCGTTGTCGACGACCGCCCGCCGGCAGCGAGGACGCTTCCGACGGGCGCGGGACGTGCTAGGGCCGGCGCCTGACGCACGTACGCCGTTGCGGGGGCTCTCCCGGGCGGACGGTCCGCGTATTGCGTCTGACCCGCAGCAGCGACGACCCGCCATGAACGGCAACGGTTCACGGGGACACCCGACAAACCGCCGCGGGCGACGCCCCAGCACCCAGGCAACATGACGAACCGTAAGGTCAACCCAAGAACCTGTTATGTGTCAGGACATCGGTGACAGTTCAGGGGTTGTTGGTGGTGACAGTTCTGGCGTGTTTTTGGATGCATGAGCCCAGTCAGGAAGTCCAACAGTGGTTGTGTTGATCCGCGTATGCGTCTGGCGATCGCGCGGTGGCCTGATGACGCCCCGCGCGGGGCGGTGACCACGTTCTGCGAGCATGAGGGCATCTGCCGCAAGACCTTCTACGCGCTGCGGGCCAGAGCCCGAGCTGACGGGGAGGCCGCGATACTCGAGCCCCGCTCTCGCCGTCCTCGCACAAGTCCGGGACGTATAAGCAAACAGGCGCTACCAGGCCCTGGACGTGCGTGCCGCGCTAGAACGCTCTGGCCTGGACTGCGGCCCGATTCAGCGTGCACGACAAGATGCGGGCCATGGGCCTTCAGACGCCCTCGTCGGCGTCCCTGGCCCGGATCTTCCGCGCCGCCGGCGTGGCCCACGCCGAGCAGGCCAAGAGGCCCCGGGCGGCATGGCGCCGTTTCGTCTACCCCGCCCCGAACGCCTACTGACAGATGGACGCCACCGAATACGTACTGGCCGGCGGCCGTAAGGCCGTCATCTACCCGGCTCATCGACGACCAATCCCGCCTGGCGGTGGCGTCCCTGGTCGCCGCCTCCGAGACCAGCCAGGCAGCCATCGCCACCTTCGATAAGGCCGTCGCCCGCTACGGAGTGCCCCAGCGGCTGCTGACCGACAACGGGGTCGCTGTGAATCCCACCCGACGCGGCCGCAAAGGCAAGCTGGACGGGCCACGTGCGCGCCCTAGGGGTGGAACCCATCACCGGCAAGCCGTACAAGCCCACCCCCAGGACAAGAACGAGCGCTTCCACCAGACCCTGTTCCGCTACCTCGACGCCCCGCCCCTGGCCCGCGCCCGGCACCCGCTACGTCTCGACCCGCACACACCCAACCCCGCCAACCACCACACCCCACAAGACCCAGAACTGTCACCGATATCCTGACACACCAAGTGTCACCGATGTCCTGGCACAAAACTGTCACCGATCTCCTGAGACATCACAGCGACGGTTCGTACCTCGTGGTGACGGTTCGTACCTCGTGGTGACGGTTCGTACGTTCCGGTCGACGATTCGTACCCTGTGGCGACGGTTCGTACCGTAGGGGTACTGTGTTGTCTCATGACTTCTGGGACTGTTGGATCTCATGACATCTGGGAGTGTCAGAAGTCGTGAGAT
>NZ_PIZD01000057.1:0-2674 GCF_010365615.1 Actinomyces sp. 565 | reverse complement strand
GTGGTATTGGAGCATCGTGGTCACCAGTGTGTCGGCGGCGTTCTCATCGTCGATGACGCGGTACAGGACGGTCTCGAAGTGTGCGTCGGTAACCAGGCCGGACAGACCATACAGGTCCGGACTATCCAGAGACTCACCACCTGCTAGGGCGGCGATTTCGTCTGGGCTGTTGGCGAGCAGGGCGGCGAGGTTCTGTTTCGTTGTATCGGTGTAATTCTCGAGCGGTAGCTGGTTGACGACGAAGTCAATCGACCTTCCGGTAACCCACGTCGCCGCGGCCGAATTGTCGTCATCCTGGCTGGTGCGCAGGGTCGACGCCGCTGCCATAGCAGCAGTGAGCTCCTCGAGTCCGGCAGGGTTCCAATCGCCTTCGTCGAGCGTCTCCCACCGCTGTTGGGCCTGTTCCCCCGGCACCCACTTCCCGTCGCTGATCTCACCATCAGGGCTGAGATACTCTAAGGCGGCCTGGGCATTCGCCTGGTCGTCCTGGCCTGCGGCGCTGGGACTGAACCCGGGGATGCCCAGGCTGCTGTGGTCCGCTCCCAGCGAGCACCCCGCCAAAGGGGCGCAGGCCAATAACAGCACCAACAGTAGGCCCGCCTGTCGGCGTCGGAACGAGAGGACCGCGCGAGACTGGGGTCGCATGATGCGCAATTCCCCATATCGCCGTGAAACAGTTGCGAGCGCTAGAAACACTGCGGAAGCGATGAGGCTCAAGAATACCCGGGCCCAAACATCGCGAGACGAGCCGAGGGGCTGCGAGGTCAGCATACCTGGTAGACGAGAGGCGGGCAGATTCATTTGATAACCTCTGCCGCCTGGCCCTGGTCATACCCTGCGTTAGTGTTGACCATCGCGTTGTCGATGCTGTCCATGATGGAATCATTGACTTGCCGCTGCCAGGAAATGTACTCATGGGCGGCTTGTGGTGTTATGGGGTCGGGTGCGGTGATGGTGGGTTTCCCGTCTACCTCGGTGTAGAAGGAGAATGGGCCTCCGTTGTTGCCGGTGGCGGCCGCCTCCATGGTGGCGTCGCTGAGCAGGCCGTAGTTAGCGGCATCAACGTAGGCCTGGGCTCGCAGCACGGTCCTGATATCGGCGACGTCGATGGTGTCTAGGCGGTTATTACCTGTGCGTAGTTCGGCAATGCCGTCGAGGTAGCCCATGGTCTGCGCGGCGGACCTATACAGTCCGAGCAGGGTTGTTTCGGGGTCGGCGGACATGGGCATCTTCTCGTCGATTTGGTTGTGGTGGTATTGGAGCATCGTAGTGACCAGTGTGTCTGCGGCGTGCTCGTCGTCGATGACGCGGTACAGGACGGTCTCGAAGTGTGCGTCGGTAACCAGGCCGGACAGACCATACAGGTCCGGACTATCCAGAGACTCACCACCTGCTAGGGCGGCGATTTCGTCTGGGCTGTTGGCGAGCAGGGCGGCGAGGTTCTGCTTCGTGGTCGCGGTGTATTTCTTGGGGGGTGCTTGGTCGGTGAGGAACCTGATTGATCTGGCGGTGGTCCAGGTCGCTGCGGCTGAGGTCTCCTCGTCCTGACTGTCGCGCATGGTTGAGACCGCGGCCATGGCGGCAGTGAGCTCCTCCAGGGAGGTCGAGTCCCAGTTACGGGCGGTGAGCGCCTCCCACCGCTGTTGGGTCTGTTCCCCCGGCATCCACTTCCCGTCGCTGGTCTCGCCGTCGGGGGTGAGGTAGTCCAAGGCGGCCTGGGCATTCGCCTGGTCGTCCTGGCCTGCGGCGCTGGGACTGAACCCGGGGATGCCCAGGCTGCTGCGGTCCGCTCCCAGCGAGCAACCCGCCAAAGACACACAAAACACCAGCAACAGCACAAGCAGGGCCGCGCTCGGGTGGCATCGCCGCGAGAGGGCTACGCGAGTAAAGAGTCGCATAATAGGTGTCCTCCTCGCGGCTCGGTGCGGTGGTGGGTGCCGGCTGCCCGCACCAACCCCGAATGCGGTTTCAGGTCTGGATGAAGAAAGGTGCGCGCGGCAAATGCCGGGAGCGATACGAGGTTGACCACGCCAAGGCGCGTCTGCGTACGCATCTCGCGTCGCAACGTGACGACGTGCTGCAAAAATGCGGCACTCAGGACAAGAGCTTTAGGTGGTCTCATTTGATGACTTTGGCTGCCTGTCCCTCGTCGTAGCCAAAGTTGTAGCCGTTGGTGATCCTGACATCAAGACCGTCCATGGTGGCGTCTTCGACTAGTCGGTCCCAACGCATGTATTCGTGGGCGGCATCGGGTGTTATGGGGTCGGGGGCGGTGATGGTGGGTTGCCCGTCGACCTCGGTGTAGAAGGAGAATGGGCCTCCGTTGTTGCCGGTAGCAGCCGCCTCCATGGTGGCGTCGCTGAGCAGGCCGTAGTTCGCAGCATCAACGTAGGCCTGAGCACGCAGCACGGTCCTGATATCAGCGACGTCGATGGTGTCGGAAGTACTGTCGCCTGCTCGCAGCTCGGCAATGCCATCGAGGTAGCCTACGCTCCTTGCGGCAAACTGATACTGCCCAAGTAGGAGAGCTTCAGGGTCGGTTGCCGTAGTCATCTTTGAGTCGATCTGATTGTGGTGGTATTCGAGCATGGTCGCGACCAGTGTGTCTGCGGCGTGCTCGTCGTCGATGACACGGTACAGGACGGTCTCGAACTGTGCGTCAGTCACGAGGCCA
>NZ_PIZD01000056.1:0-3731 GCF_010365615.1 Actinomyces sp. 565 | reverse complement strand
GGCGGCGGCGGCACGGGTCTGCTCACCGGCCGCGGCGTCGGAACTGTCGGTGCCGGCGGGAGCGTCCGGGTCGCCGGCGGTGGCCGCCTCCAGTGCCCGGGCGGCGGCCGTGTCGCGCTCCTGGGCGGAGGCCAGGGATGCCCGAGCCAGTTCGACGGCGGCGCGGGCGGCCTCGTGGCGGGAGCGTGCGGAGGCCACGCGGCCCCCGGCACGGGCGAGCAGCTCGCGGTGCTCGGCGCGCCGGGTCTGCAAGGCCGCGAGCGCCTGCTCGGCGGTGGTGGCGGCGGCCTCGGCGTCGACGCGTTCGGCGGTGGCGTCCGTCAGCGCGGTGCGGGCGGCCTCAATGGCGGCGGCAAGCTCAGCCTCCTGGGCGGCGGCCTCCTGGGCGCGCCGCTCCAGTTCCTCGGGGTCGGTTCCGGCCTCGGGGCGCGGGGCGCCCGCCAGGCCACGTACCCGTTCCGCCGCCACGTCCGCCAGCGCCGACAGGGACTGAACGGCTGCCGACAGCTCCTCCCAGGTGGTGGTGGCGCGGGCCAGCCGCTGCCCGGACGTGGACTCCAGGGTCGTCAGCTCCTCCAGCCGGGCGCGGGCGAGGCGCTCGGACTCATCCAGCTCGGCCCGGCGGCCGGCTAGGCGGGCCTGGTCCTCCTGTCCGGCCTCCAGCAGGGACTGGACCTGCACGACGTCGTCGGCCAGCAGCCGAGCGGTGGCGTCACGAACCTCGGCCTGGATGACATGGGCGCGGCGGGCGACGGCGGCCTGCCGCGCGAGCGGGCCGAGCTGGCGGTGCAGCTCGGCGGTGAGGTCGGTGAGCCGGGTCAGGTCGGCGGCCATGGAGTCGAGCTTGCGCAGAGCCCGTTCCTTGCGCCGCCGGTGCTTGAGGACGCCGGCGGCCTCCTCGATGAAGCCGCGCCGCTCCTCCGGGGTGGCGGTGAGCACCGCATCGAGCTGCCCCTGGCCTACCACCACGTGCATCTGCCGGCCCATGCCCGTATCGGACAGTAGCTCCTGCACGTCCAGCAGGCGGCAGGTGTTGCCGTTGATCTGGTACTCGCTGCCGCCGCCGCGGAACAGGGTGCGGGTGATGGTCACCTCGCTGTAGTCGATGGGCAGGGCGCCGTCGGTGTTGTCGATCGTCAGGGAGACCTCGGCGCGGCCGAGCGCCGGGCGGGAGCCTGCACCGGCGAAGATGACGTCGGCCATGGAGCCGCCGCGCAGGTTCTTGGCGCCCTGCTCCCCCATCACCCAGGTCAGGGCGTCCACCACGTTGGACTTGCCCGAGCCGTTGGGGCCGACCACGGCGGTGATGCCCGGCTCCAGGCGCAGGGTGGTTGACGAGGCGAAGGACTTGAACCCCTTCATCGTCAACGTCTTCAGGTGCACGCGTCAACGATAGCGGGAAGCGGGAGGAAACCGGTGATCCGCCAGCGAGACCGGTGCGGGAAGCGGGAGGAAACCGGTAGACGGACCCGTAGCGCATCCCGCGGGCGGGTGGCACGACACCGACACACCGGAAAGCTACCTTGACATTACGGGCACAACGAATCAAGCTTCTCAAGTCAAGCGGACTTACCACAGCCGATCCCGATTGGAGTCCTCATGCTCGACATCGTCAACCTGTCCAAACGCTTCGGGAGCCTGCAAGCGCTCGATGACCTGTCCCTGCGCCTGGGCGATGGGGAAATCGTAGGCTTCGTGGGCGCCAACGGAGCGGGCAAGTCCACCACCATGCGCATCGTCATGGGGGTACTCAGCGCAGATGCCGGCACCGTGACCTGGGACGGCACGCCGGTGGGCGCCGCTGAGCGGCGTCGCATCGGCTACATGCCCGAGGAGCGCGGCCTGTACCCCAAGATGAAGGTCGGCGAGCAGCTGACCTACCTGGCCCGCCTGCACGGGGTGACGGCCCCCGCGGCCCGGCGGGCCAGCGAGCAGTGGACCGAGCGGCTGGACATCGCCGCCCGCCGCGAGGACGAGGTGCAGAAGCTCTCCCTGGGCAACCAGCAGCGCGTCCAACTGGCCGCAGCCCTGGTCTCCGACCCCGATCTGCTGATTCTGGACGAGCCCTTCTCCGGCCTGGACCCGGTGGCGGTCGATGTTATGAGCCAGGTGCTGCGCGAGCGGGCCGCGGCCGGGGTGCCCACGCTGTTCTCCTCTCACCAGCTCGACGTCGTGCAACGACTGTGCGACCGGGTAGTCATTATCCAGGCGGGCCGACTGGTTGCCGACGGCACCGTGGCCGAGCTGCAGTCGGGTGCCGAGCCGCGCTGGCGCGCCGTCGTCGAGGTCGCGGGCCGGCCCGACGCAGCCGTCAACGCCGCCACCGCCATGCTTGCCGGAACCCCTGGAGTGGAGGCGAGTGCCGAGCCCATTGCTGAGGGTGCGCGGGTGACCGTGGTGGTCGGCGGAGCCGACGAGCAGCGATTGCTGGAGGCCGCGGGGCGTCTGGGACGGCTGCGCGAACTCGGCCCCGTCACCCGCCCGCTGACCGACATCTTCCGCGACGTGCTCGCCGCCCCCACCGCATCCCCCGCCCCCACGACCGGACAGGAGGCCTAAGCCGTGTCCACCAGCCCCCAAGCCATTTCCCGCTCCCAGGAGATCCGGCTGGTTGCCGGCCGCGAGCTACGCGCCCAGCTGTTCAAGCGCTCAGCGGTCATCTCCACACTCGTCATGCTGGTCCTCGCCGTCGGCGGGATTCTCGTGGTCGCCCATCTGACCGGCGGCGAGGACGAGCCCTACCGGCTGGGCGTGTCCGCCCCCGCCGACGCCGTCGCACTCAGGCCCGCCCTGGAGCAGATCACCGGCACCAACGGTCTGCCCATCGAGGTCACTACCGACGTCTCCGACGCCGAGGCCGCCCTGGGAGTCAGCGGCGACATCGACGAGGACGCGACGCTAGACATGGTCCTCGACCTGAACAGCACCTCCCCCGCGCTGAAAGTGACCGAGGAGGGCCGCGCCGACCAGGCGGTGGTCGCATCCGTAACCAATGTGCTCCAGCAGGCGGCCCTATCGGATGAGATCAGCGCCCTGGGCGGCGATCCCACCCAGGTGGCGGCGTCACTGGCGGGGGCCGTGCCCCAGGTGGAGGCGCTCGACCCGCCCGACCAGGACTCCGCCGACTTCGGGGCCCGCTACACCGTGCTCCTGATCGTCGACATTCTGCTGTTCATCATCGTCATGGGTGGTGGGCAGACGATCGCGATGGGGGTAGTGGAGGAGAAGTCCAGCCGCATCGTGGAGATCCTGCTGGCCTGCGTGCGGCCCACCTCCCTGCTGGCCGGCAAGGTGATCGGCACCGGCACTGCCGTACTGGTCTCCTACGGGCTGATAGGTATCTTCGCCGGCGTGACGGCCAAGCTCAGCGGCGTACTGCCCGAGGGCGCCGTCGACATCGATACCGTGCTGGTCGCCATGATCGTGTGGATGATCGTCGGCTACGCCATTTTCGCGGTCGGCTACGCGGCGGCCGGGGCGCTGGTGAGCCGCCAGGAGGACGTGGCCAGTGCGGTCATGCCGCTGACGATGACGCTGATGATCCCCTACGTGCTCTCCTTCGTGATGGCGCTGGGCGACGCCTCATCCCCGCTTTACCGCGTGCTGGCCTACCTGCCGCCCTTCGCGCCCTTCCTAATGCCGGCACGGCTCGTGCTCGGCGTCTCGTCGTGGGGTGAGCAGCTGGCGGCGCTGGTGCTAGCGCTGGTGTTCATCCCGGTCTTCGTGTGGCT
>NZ_PIZD01000055.1:0-10952 GCF_010365615.1 Actinomyces sp. 565 | reverse complement strand
GGCCGTGCGGCGGCGCAGCTGAGCGCCGACCCGGCTGGGCAGGCCGAGCGGGCGCGGCCCCGGTGCCGCGCCCGCTCGCGTTCGCTCAGTGCCCCTCGCGGGCGATGCGGGCGGCCTCGCGCTCGTAGGACAGGCGGATCTCCGCCTCCGCCTCCTCGCGGCCGACCCAGTGGGCGCCCTCCACGCTCTTGCCGGGCTCGAGGTCCTTGTACACCTCGAAGAAGTGCTGGATCTCCAGGCGGTGGAACTCGGAGACATCCTCGATGTCGGTGCGCCAGGAGGCGCGCTGGTCGCTTGCGGGCACGCACAGGACCTTGTCATCCCCGCCCTTCTCGTCGCGCATGCGGAACATGCCCAGGGCGCGGCAGCGGATGAGGCAGCCGGGGAAGGTGGGCTCCTCCAGCAGAACCAGCGCGTCAAGCGGGTCCCCGTCCTCGCCCAGGGTGTTGTCGATGAACCCGTAGTCGTCCGGGTAGCGGGTGGAGGTGAACAGCATCCGGTCCAGCTTGATGCGCCCGGTGGTGTGGTCGAGCTCGTACTTGTTGCGGTTACCCTTGGGGATCTCAATCGTCACGTCGAATTCCACGGCTGTCTCCGTATCTTGCGTTGCCTGCTTGTCTGGGTGCCCCGAGCGCTCGGGCCGCCGGCCGGCCCGCGACACGACGGGGACGGCGTCGCGCCGGAAGGGCCGGTCCGATAGCACTAGTGTGGACTACGACGGCGCATCCGGAGGGCAAAGCCATGCGGCCGGCCCCGGAGCGGGCCCGCTTTGCGTCCGCGGCGCGCCGCACAGGCACCGCCTACAACACCGCCCACAGCAACCCATACGCCCGCCAGATCATCGGAGGAGTCGTGCACAAGGCCCAAATCGTAGCCCTGACGGCCGCCACGCTCGTCGTCGTCGGCGCCTACTACGGCCTGGCCGACGCCCTCGACCTGGTGCCCGGCGTGCTGACCGCCTCGCCCGCCGACTACGCGGTCCAGCCCTTCCCCACCGCCTCCGCCGCCGCCAGGGAGCCCGACGCCGCCCCCGGCCTGGCCGCGGACGCGCCCGTTCCCGACGCCGGCGAGCTGGCCGCCCTGGCCAATGCGCTGGCCGGGGACGAGCGCGTCGGGAAGGCCACCACGGGGGTGTCAATCGTGGACGTGGCCAGCGGCCGGGAGCTGGTGGACCACGGTGCCGGCGCACCTTTGACGCCGGCATCCTCCAACAAGGTCCCGGTGGCCTGGGCCGCCCTGTCCCTGATGGGCGCCGACCACACCCTGCGAACCACCGCAGTCCTGGACGGCAGCACCGTCACCCTCGTGGGTGGCGGGGACGTCCTGCTGGCCGAGGACGCCGGCGATCCCGACGCCGCCGTCGGCCGGGCCGGCCTGGGCGACCTGGCCCGCCAGGCCGCCGCGCAGCTCAAGGAGCAGGGCGTCACCAGCGTGAGCGTGGCCCTGGATGACACGCTGTTCACCGGGCCCACCTGGAATGACGCCTGGGCCTCGGGCAACGAGTCCTGGGTGGCGCCGATCCAGCCGCTGATGCTGGACGTGACCGCATACCCCTCCGGAGGGTACCCGGCCGACCCCGCCCTGGATGCCGCCGGGGTCTTCGCCGATCACCTGCGGGGCGCCGGCATCGAGGTTACGGGGGCAGTCAGCCGGTCGGCGGCGGGTGCGGAGGCCACCGAGCTGGCGGCCGTGGAGTCCGCGCCGCTGGCGGACATCCTGTCCGTCTCCCTGAAGGCCTCCGACAACACCATGACCGAGGTGGAGGGCAGACTGGTCGCCCTTGCCGCCGGTGAGGAGGCCAGTTT
This sequence comes from Actinomyces sp. 565, assembly GCF_010365615.1. Taxonomy (NCBI): domain Bacteria; kingdom Bacillati; phylum Actinomycetota; class Actinomycetes; order Actinomycetales; family Actinomycetaceae; genus Actinomyces; species Actinomyces sp. 565. The sequence goes on along the minus strand of NZ_PIZD01000055.1, from coordinate 9,147 downwards.
CGCCGGCGCCACCCGGGCCGTGCTGGGGCAGCTGCAGGCAGATGGCTTTGACACCTCCGGAGTGACCATGCTCGACTCCTGCGGGCTGGCTCTGGGCAATCAGGTGCCCGCACGGCTACTGGCCCAGATCATCGCCCGGGCGGCGGCCGACGACGCCGGCACCGCCGGGCGCAGCCTCATCGCCGCCCTGCCGGTAGGCGGCCTGGACGGGACGCTGGATGACCGGTACGTGGGTACTGCCGGCGCGGGCGCCGTACGCGCCAAGACCGGCTCCCTGGACACGGTCGCGTCCCTGACCGGCACGGTGGTCACCGCCGACGGGCGCCTGCTGGCCTTCAGCGTGATCGTGGACGGCTTTGAGGAGGGCGGGCTGTACTCGGCCCGGCTGGCCATTGACGACGCCTTGCTCACCCCGCTGGCGGCCTGCGGGTGCGGGGGCTGAACGGGTGAGCGTGACGCGCGGCGGGCCGGTTCTCGGGACTGCTCTGCGCGGGGCCGGGCGAGGGCATGCCGGCTCCGGGGGCGCTCGCAGTGGCGCGCGCGGGAGTGGGGCCGGGGCCCCTCGCAGTGCCGCGGACGGCGTCGACTGGGAGGGCGCGCTGCGGCTGGCCCGGGTGGCTACTCCCGCGGGGCCGCACGCGCCCGGGGCGACTCGCCGCAGTGCCGTCGCGCTGCTGCGCCGCAGCGCGCAGGACGCTCTGCCGTGGGCCGCGCAGATCACCGGGCTAAACCGGGCGGCCCGGCAGGCCGCGGATACCACCACGGTGCTGGTGGTGGACCGCGTCGGGCTGCAGCGGGCCAACACTGAGGCCCTGCGCGCCCTTATGGGGCAGGTTCCGGATTCGGCCACGCAGCTCGGGCCGCTCGACCCGGCCGCGCGCGCCGCCGGCCGCGCCGCGGTGACTGCTGCAGTGGCGGGACTGCTCGGCCTGGTGTCCACCCGCGTGCTGGGGCAGGTGCTGCCTGGGGCGTGGGGAGCCGGGGCGGGCGCGGGCGCGGGAACGCGGGCGGAGGCCGCACTGCGCGCGGGGTCGAATGCGCCGCGCATGCTGCTGGTGGCACCGAATGTGCTCCGCCTTCAGCGGGAGCGGGACCTGGACCGGCTGGACCTGCCCGCCTGGGTTGCGCTGCACGAGTCCACCCACGTCCTCCAGCTGGCGGCCGCCCCCTGGCTGGTGGAGTACTTGGCCGCACAGGTGACAGATGTAGCCACCGCGCTCATGGGGCCTGCGGCCTCAGGCGAGCCGGCCGACGTGGCCCGCCTGGCCCGGGCCGTGCGTGAGGCGGCGCGCACGGGCACGGTGGAGGGTGAGCCTTCTCCGCTGCTTACCGATCGGCTGGGTGCGCAGGAGCGTGCCCGGCTGTCCGCTGTCGCCGCCACCATGGCGCTGCTGGAGGGGCATGCCGAGGCAGTGCTCGACGCCGTGGAGCCCAGCCGTATGCCCTCGGTGCACCGGCTGCGCGCGGTGCTGGGGCACTCCCGCGGGAGTGGGGCGGGCACGGCGCTGGAGCGGCTGCTGGGCGTGGAGGCCAAGCAGGCGCAGTATGTGGACGGCGCGGCCTTCGTGCGCGGCGTCGTCGGCCGGGTGGGGCATGCGGGGCTGAACGTGGTGTGGCGGGAGCCGGCGAATCTGCCGCGGCCGGAGGAGATCTGCCGCCCCGAGGCCTGGATCGAGCGCATGGGGCTTTAGCGTCGCCGTGCTGGGGCTGTGACGGCCGTGACGGCCGGCGTGGCCGGGCGGTCTACGGGGATGCCGACGGGGTGGGATGCCCGTGGGCGAGTGCCGGGCGGGGTGCGCGGCCGGATCCGGGCCATCCGGCCCGGCGTCGGCGGGGGAGGTGTGAAAAGATGCGGGTGAGGCCGAGGCTTGCGCGTCAGCCCGACGCCGCCCCAGCCCCCGCAAGTTGCTTGCCGGAGAATCACCGGACTACGAGGAGGCGCACATATGGATGCCGCGGACATGGGGCAGGACCTGCAGCAGGTGCTTATCACCGAGGAGGAGATCAACCAGCGGCTGGATGAGATGGCCGCCCAGATCGACGCCGACTATGCCGGCCGCGACCTGCTGCTGGTGGGCGTGCTGAAGGGAGCCGTGTATGTGATGGCGGACCTGTCGCGGCGGTTGCACCGGTCGGCGCCGATGGACTGGATGGCGGTGTCCTCCTACGGTTCGGGCACCAAGTCCAGCGGGGTGGTGCGCATCCTGAAGGACCTGGACGCGGACTTGACCGGCCGGCACGTGCTGGTGGTGGAGGACATCATCGACTCCGGGCTTACCCTGTCCTGGCTGCTGGGGAACCTGTCCAGCCGTGGCGCCGCCAGCGTGGAGATCGCCACCCTGCTGCGCAAGCCGGAGGCCGCGAAGGTGGAGGTGGACGTCAAGTACGTCGGCTTCGACATCCCCACCGAGTTCGTGGTCGGCTACGGGCTGGACTATGCGGAGAAGTACCGCAACCTGCCCTTCATCGGCACCCTGCGCCCGGAGGTCTACGGCGGCTGAGGCCGACCGGGGCGTGCGGGCGCCGGGCGCGTTGGGTCAGTAGGCGCGCGGCGGTAGTGCTGGCCCAGCGGGTCAGGGCTCGGCGACGACGTCGAGCGTGCCCATGCCGTAGGCGGCGTGTGAGCCGACGTTGGTGAAGCGGGCCAGCGACATCAGCCGGGAGAAGACACGGGTGGTGGCGGCGCCGGCGACGCCGCTGATGCGCAGCGAGCCCTCCGTGGCGCGGATGGAACGGGCGGTCAGGCGTCCGCGGCGGTCGGCACGCGGCATGCCGAGGCTCACGCGCACCGACTCGGTGTGGTCCTGCATGGTGAGCACGCCGAGCTCGTCGGGGTGGAGCTGCGGCGGCTGAGTCTCGGGGGACCAGGCGTGCCAGCGGGCGTGCAGGCTCGTGGCGAGCTGCGCGGGGGTGACTCCGGGGATGTGGCGGCCGTGGGAGGTGAACACGGTGGGGCTCAGCAGCATGATGTTCCAGGTGGTGGAGGCGTCGTCTTCCGCCAGTTCCTCCCAGGAGACGCGTTCCAGGATCTGTGCCTCGGTGGCGACGATGAGTGCCGTGCCTTCCTGGGTGCCGTCGCCGAGGGGGAGGACGCCGCCCCAGGCCAGCCAGCCGTCGAGGTTGTCCAGCAGGCGGTCGTCGAGCAGGCGCAGTTCCGTGCCGATCATGCCGGGCTGTTCGGTCATCTGGCCGACGCTGAAGGGCTTGGGGCCGTGCAGATTGTGCGGTGGCCTGGCCGCGAGGGAGGGGAGCCGAGCCGCCCGCTCGGGGGAGATGCCCTCGGGGAGCTCGAGCACCCGGCCCCAGGCGGCGTGTAGGCGGCGCGGGGTCAGGGAGAACGAGTCGGGGGCGTCGAACCGGAGGAAGACGGTGCTGGGCATTAGGCGTCTGCCTCTCCTCGGATCGGTGCGTACATGACGGTTCTGTGTGCTGCGGCGGTACGGTCAGGTTGCCGTAGTCAGGTTGCCGTACCGGGAACATCTTGGCACCGATTGCGTAGGGGCGGGGCGGTGTTGCAAGGCGTGGTGCCTGAATAGAAGGTGCAATTGCGTGGGGTGGATATTGGATGGCGGATGGTATTCGTGGCCCGGAGTTTGAGGAGGCTGCAGGTGGCGGGAGGTGCGCTGGGGCGGGTTCGGTGGCGTCGGTGCGGCGGGGAGGCCTGGAGGTGGCGAGAGGGCCGGTTGCGGGTATGGCGTGTGATGCAGTTGGGGCGTGTGGGCTTGGTGTGACGTGCTCCTTGAGGTCACAATTCGGTCTACGATACAAAGATAGGTACATTTTGACCCCGACTTTTCCGCATGACTTCGTTGAAAGTTGGTGGCTGGAGGGGTCTTTGGGGGTGTCGGTGGCGCTTGGCTTGTTTTCAACGAAAGGTGGTAGTTTTGGCCTGGTGCCAGTCGGTCTCGTGGGGTGCTTGCGGGGTCGGTGGCGATCTCGAGCCTGGAAGTGGCGAAACGGCGCGGTTTCCAGGGGTAGGGGTCAGGAAGCACCTCGCACCTCAAGGTGCATTAAGACTCAAGCGCGCCAGCGTCGTGGCACAGGACGTACTCACGTCAGGTCGCACACCGCGCTTTCAGGTGCGTGCAGGCTACTCGGGGAGGGGCGCTGCGCGGCGGCCGTCGTGCGGTGGTGTCAAAATTGATGACAAACGCCTTCCGCGTGCGCCAGTCACGATTCGGAGGCCGCATGATTCCAACGATTTGTCCGCAGCTGCGGACGTCGTCGACAGCGTTTGTCATCGATTTTGACACCCTCGGCCGGTGCCCGGCGGATTCCGCGGCCGCAGCGAGCCGCGCGCATAGATGCCCCGCACCGCATGAATAACCCCGTATGTTCCCGTTCGGGCGGAACCCATGGCGGGGTGTTGCTGGATTACGGGGAAGGCCACTCGGCCGCGTTCGCAGGCTCGCCCTCGGGGCGGGTGCGCTAAGGCTAGGCGGTTGCAGGGTCCGCGTCGCGGCGACTGCGGATCATCGCGATGTATTCCAGCGCCTTGGCGGAGAAATGACGGTAGGTGTGCCACTCGTCATCGGCGAAGGCGTGTGCATCGTGCTCGACCTCGGCCATGGCTTCGTCGCTCAGGTCGATACCTCGCTGGGCGCATGCAGCAAGAATATTGACGGCTCCGATGAAAGGTTCGCCGCCGCGGAACTCCCCGAGATCGCCGGTCTCCAATGTGCGGTCAAGCTTGGGGAGTGCCTCTTCGAGGAACGGCCAGTACTCGGGCGCCGCGAGCCCGGACTGCGCAGTGATTTTCATCAAAACGCCACTATATCAGTGGCTCGCCGTGTTTCTGCATGCGCCTTGGTATTTACGAGGCACGGCTGCGGCTCACCGGACACGGTGAAGACACGCCGGGCAAGGCGGTGGTTTAAAGGGTACCGTGGTGGTTGGTAGTTAGTCAGGTGCGGTGGGGATTCGGGCGTTGACCCGACGGCTCGTGCCTCCGGGTCGGCGATTCGATACGTGTTGCGCGGGGTAGGCGCACAGGGCATCGTCGTCCCAGCGAATCGTTGGCGATGGCCCTGTTGGCCGCCGCGGGGACCGGGCTGGTCGTGCGCGCTGGTGCGCCCCGCGCGACGGTTCGGCACCGCGCGCAACGGTGGGGAGTCGTCCCCGAGCTCGGGAATCGCCCCCGTGAACCACACCCGTAAGGTGCGCGGATCATCTGCGTGCGTGGGGTCGAGACCGCGCGGACCGTGACCCACGCGTGTAAGGCGCGCAAGCACGTGAGTGGCGGCAAAGCCCTGGAGCCTCGCCGCCACCCACGGTGAATATGCGGTTGTCTGCGCGGCTTCCCGCGTGTGCTATGCGGCCGGCCATTGGGTCAGCCGCACAGCCGAGCCGCACAACCCAGCCCGGCAGGCGTGCCGACCTCTCAGCGGTTCATCCAGGTGCGGTGATCCTCGATCGGGCGGGAGTAGTGCCGGTTGGGCGGCACCGGAGTAACCCCCCGGACGGCGCCCGAGTTCGTGTTGCCGGTGGTTCCGCCCTGCGTGGAGTCCTGGCCTCCGGCGGCAGTGGGTGCGGGGACGGCTGCGGTAGGCGTGGTGCTCCCGCCGGTCGACTCGGTCGTCTGGCCTTGGGCGGTAGCAGATCCGCTCGGGGCGTCGACGCCGGCATCGGTCCCGCCGGTCGTACCCTGCCCGGTCCCGCCGGTCGTGCCCTGCCCAGTGCTGGTTTCCGTGGCCTGCCCGGTGTTGGCGGCCTCGGTGGTGAAGCTCGGGCGGGCCACAAAGGACAGGTCCTGCTTGAGCACCGGGTTCAAGGTGGTGATGTTGACGCCGTCGCCGGTGCCCGTGGAGTGGATCAGCATGCCGTCGCCCATGTAGATGGCGGCGTGGTAGACATTGCCGAAGTAGGTGGCCTCGGTGCCGGAGCGCACCTGGTCGATGCGGCCCTCCGGGTCCTGCTCGGAGAAGAACAGGATGTCGCCGCGCTCAAAGGTGTCGCCGGCGTCGCCCGTCTCCAGCCACAGGTCCCCGTGGGCGTAGAACCAGCTGGCCAGGTTATTGGCGCGCCAGATCTTGGAGGTGCTGGGGTCCACCCCGAAGTCGACGGCGTAGCCCACCTGCGTGTTCTCATCGGCCACGTACGTGGTGTGGTCGTAGTCCCAGCCCAGCAGCACCATGCTGACGAAGGTCGAGCAGGTCACGCCGTAGGGGGCGGTGGTGCTTGAGTGGACAACCGTCCCGGTCAGCGGAGTGGGGCGGCTGGAGTCCCAAATGAGCTGGCTGCCGGCGTCGTAGAAGCTCTGGGCCCGGGACAACAGGTCCTCGACGGCGGCCGAGTCGGTCGCGCGCGTGGGCGCGGTGGGCAGCCCCTGCGGCACCGCGTAGCTGTCATCCGCCAGGGGGACGGCGATGTTGCCCTCAATGCCGTCGGGGAGGGTATCGGAGATGGAGTAGCTCATGCCCGCGCCGTCGTCGGCGAACTCGTCACCCGCGGTGTAGACGGTCCCAGACAGCCCGGAGGCGGACATCAGGTCAGAGGTGGTATCGAAGTGAACGGCGGCTTGGGCCGGGGCCACTGGCAGGGCGGCGGCGATAGAAAGCGCGGCAGCGGCGGCCGCGGACGCTCCCACCGCGGTAGGGGCACATCGGCGCAATGATTTGATCGGCGACAATATTCAGGGTCTCCTGCGTCTTGGCAACGGGTTTCACTGCGGTGCGGGCCGTTCCCCGGAATCAGGGACCGGGCCGACGCAGTCATCGGGGACGTGCCCTTCCGGACTCAGGTCCCAGACCGACCGAGCACGTAACCGACACGTTAGACGACTCGAGGGGGGCTTTGCCAACCCTTTACCGCCGCCAGTGTCCTCGACTTGGTCACATTGCGGACTCACAGGCGGCGTGGAACCCGCGCCGCGCACCGGTCCCTGCCCACGCCCGGCGCGAACACGGGTGGAAGCGGGCGGAACGCGTCGGTGGTTTCCGCTAGCGTCGGAGCGCATAGACGTGCGAAGGGACCAAAAGCCGATGAACGATTCCGGTCAGATCCGGGTGACGGAGCGCTCCGCGAAGCAGGGCGGCCGCGGGGACAAGGGCGGCTCCAAGCAGGGCGGCTCCAGGCAGAATGGCGGGCGGCGTCGGGCGGCGCTGGGCAACCCGCTGCTCTGGATCGCCCCCTTTGTGCTGCTGGTGGTGCTGGGGTGGGCCCTGCTGAGCTCCATCAGCGGTTACCGCGCCATCGACACCTCGGAGGGCCTCGCCCTTCTGCAGGATCAGCCCGAGACCATCGAGTCCATTACCGTCATCGACGGCACCCAGCGCGTGGAGCTGGACCTGACCCAGGACTACACCAAGCAGCCCCGGCAGGAGGGGGAGAGCGCCCGGGACCTCGGCCGCCGCGTCCAGTTCACCTACACCGAGGCCCAGGCCGGGCAGGTGAACCGGCTGGTCCAGGCCGCCGACCCCTCCGGCGGCTACAACTCGGTGGTGCCCACCACCACCTGGTGGTCATCCCTGCTGCAGCTGGTGCTGCCCATGGTGGTGTTCATCGGCTTCATGTGGTGGCTCATCGGCCGCATGAGCGGGGACCGCAGCGGGGCCCTGGGCTTCGGCCGCTCCAAGGCGAAGGTCGGCAGCAAGGAGATGCCGGATGTCACCTTTGACGACGTCGCCGGGGAGGACGAGGCCGTCGAGGAGCTGGAGGAGATCCGCGAGTTCCTCTCCGAGCCCCAGAAGTTCCAGGCCGTAGGCGCCAAGATCCCCAAGGGCGTGCTGCTGTACGGCCCGCCCGGAACCGGCAAGACCCTGCTGGCCCGCGCCGTCGCCGGCGAGGCCGGGGTGCCCTTCTTCTCCATGTCCGGCTCGGAGTTCGTGGAGATGTTCGTGGGCGTGGGTGCCTCCCGCGTGCGGGACCTGTTCGAGCAGGCCAAGGCCAATGCACCCGCGATTATCTTCGTGGACGAGATCGACGCCGTCGGCCGCCACCGCGGCTCCGGCATGGGCGGTGGGCACGACGAGCGCGAGCAGACCCTGAACCAGCTGCTGGTGGAGATGGATGGATTCGACGCCACCACCAACGTCATCCTGATCGCCGCCACCAACCGGCCCGACGTCCTCGACCCGGCCCTGCTGCGCCCGGGCCGCTTCGACCGGCAGGTCTCCGTGGAGGCCCCGGACATGGCCGGCCGCGCCGCCATCCTGCGCGTACACGCCAAGGGCAAGCCCATGACCCGCGACGTCGACCTGGACCAGGTGGCCAAGCGCACCCCCGGCTTCACCGGCGCCGACCTGGCCAACGTCCTCAACGAGGCGGCGCTGCTCACGGCCCGCTCCAACGCCCAGCTGATTGACAACCGGGCCCTGGACGAGGCCATCGACCGCGTCATCGCCGGCCCGCAGAAGCGCACCCGCGTCATGAATGACCACGAGAAGGCCGTCACCGCCTACCACGAGGCCGGCCACGCCCTGTGCGCGGCGGCCAGCGCCTACTCCGACCCGGTCACCAAGGTCACCATTCTGCCGCGCGGCAAGGCCCTGGGCTACACCATGGTGATGCCCGCGGACGACAAGTACTCCACCACCCGCAACGAGCTGCTCGACCAGCTGGTTTACGCCATGGGCGGGCGCGCCGCGGAGGAGATCGTCTTCCGCGACCCCACCACCGGCGCCTCCAACGACATTGAGAAGGCCACCGCCACCGCCCGCAAGATGGTCACCGACTACGGCATGACCCGCTCCGTGGGCGCCGTGCGCCTGGGCACCACCGAGAATGAGACGGTCCTGGGCCTGAACGCCACCAGCCGCGACTTCTCCGAGGACGTTGCCGCGACGGTCGACGCCGAGGTGCGCGCCCTCATGGACGCCGCTCACCGGGAGGCCTGGGAGATCCTGGTGCGCAACCGGCACGTGCTGGAGGACCTGGCCACGCAGCTGCTGGAGAAGGAGACACTGCTGGAGAAGGACCTGGAGCAGATCTTCGCCCCGGTCATCAAGCAGCCGCGCCGCCCCCTGTGGCAGTCCGACGACGCCCTGGTCCTGGGTGAGGACGTGACCGGCACCTTCGCCGCCGCCGCGCAGGCCCCTGACCGTCACGCGGCCAAGGCCGCCGCCCAGCTCACGCAGGCGCAGGGGCCCGACGCCGCCGCGCCCGCCGAAGCCGCCCCGGCCGCGACCGGAGCGCAGCCCGCACCGGGGC